>CANGJN010000134.1 GCA_947454215.1 Neisseriaceae bacterium
CATACCTCTGAAGAACATTATATCAATAAAGCGAAATTTTTAGCTCAAAATGATAAGAATTCAATATTTCTTAATCAATATGAAAGAGAATTGAATGTATTAAGTCACTACAACACTACAGCTAAAGAAGTTTGGCAACAAATGGATGGTAAGATAGACTATTTTATTTGTGCTGCTAGTACTGGAGGAACAATCACCGGAGTTGCAAAATATTTGAAGGAACAAAATAAGAATATTAAAGTCATTCTAGCTGACCCAATAGGATCTATATTTTATAAGTATTTTTATAATTTACCTTTATCTTACTCATCTAGTAAAATAGAAGGTGCAGGAAAAGATAAAATTTGTCCTATTCATAATTTCCAATACATTGACGATGTAATGCAGTTTAGCGATGAAGATGCTTTTAAACATATTAAGATTTGTGCACAAAATAATGGATTATTTATAGGAGGTAGTTCTGGTGGGATTTTATCTGTAGCATGTGAAATTTCAAGAAAAATTAGTAATAAAAATAATATTTTAATCATATTCCCAGATAGTGGATTTAAATATTTAACAAAATTAGATTCTCAGTATTTAACAAATGAATAACTATCAATATTGATACTTTCTAATACTCTATTTTACATATTTTAATATAACTGGTTTCATAAATAATTTAATGTTGTTTCTAATATTCTAAAATTATGTTAAAATATACTTGTGGGTAATAATTGTTTTTCTATGATAGTAAGAATTAAAATTTCCCTATCATAATTATCATGTTTAATAATACTATTTAATAATAAATTTATTCTAAGAGGCAAATAAATGAAAAGGTACTTTATCACCATAATTTTTGTTTTTTTTATAGGATGTGCTAGTAGAGTTAATAGAGCACCTATAGTTAATATAACTAAGTTGCCACAATATTTAACAACCAATAGCAATGTTAAACCTTTAACTGATGAAGATAGTCCAGAAGAAACTTCGCAAATAAAAACACCTTCATCTACCAAAATTAGTTCATTAGATCAAGATAATGTAGTAACTACAACAAATACACAACCTTCAAGTGCTCCTCTACCTACTCCAATTGTAGATACACCAAAGATGATTGATGTAACTCCTACAATAGACTCTAAAAATGGATGGACAATGCCAACCAAAGGAAACGGATCTGATTTTAATTTATCGGATAAAGGGATTGATATCTATGGTAATATTGGTCAAAAAGTTTTTGCGGCTAAAGATGGTACTGTTGTATATAGTGGGAATGGATTAAAGGGTTATGGTAACTTAATAATAATAAAACATAAAGATGGTTATTTAACAGCATATTCAAAAAATCAAAGTCTACTTGTAAAAGAAGGTCAGGCAGTAACACTTGGACAACAAATAGCAACTATGGGAAGCGACGAATCTTCCAAAGGAATTTTACACTTTGAATTAAGACTTCATGGCAAACCACTGAATCCATATAAAATAATATCTAATAATTGAAGATTATCATGAAAATAGACTTAAAAATAATCGATAATAGGCTTAAGGATTTTTTACCCAACTATGCCACTAATGGTTCAGCTGGAATTGATCTGAGAGCTGCTATTGATACTAAACAAACTATTGCATCAGGGCAGAGTTTATTAATCAAATCGGGGTTAGCAATTCATATAAATGACAAGAATTATTGTGGAATGATTCTTCCTAGATCTGGATTAGGTCATAATCATGGTATTATTCTAGGTAATTCTGTTGGGTTATTGGACTCAGATTATCAAGGGCAAATTTTTATTTCAGTATGGAATAGATCAGTTATTGACTTTGAAATCAATCCTATGGATAGGATTGCTCAATTGATCATTGTTCCAGTAATGCAAGTTAGTTTCAATATTGTAGAAGAATTTAAACCAACAGATAGACATGAAGGAGGTTTTGGCAGTACGGGTAAAAAGTAATTAAAAACAGAAAATTATAAATTTAATCAATAATTTTATTTGGAATATTTATGCCGAAAATTAAAGTACTACCTCATAATGATCTTTGTCCTAATGGAACCGAGTTTGAAGCAACTCAGGGAGTTAATATATGTAAACAACTTCTAATAAATAATGTTGAAATAGAACATGCATGTGAACTAGCTTGTGCTTGTACCACCTGTCATATAATAATAAAGGAGGGAATAAACTCATTAAATGCAATAAGTGAGGCAGAGGAAGATTTATTAGATATGGCTTGGGGTCTAACAATAACATCAAGGCTTTCATGCCAAGCACTCGTTGGGGATAAAGATTTAACGATTGAAATTCCTAAATACACGATAAATCATGCAAAAGAAAAATAATAAATTTAGCAAATACTTAGTTCATAATGAATATCAACAAGGATTTGCTCATGATGATCAACATCATTCTAATATAGAAGGTTTTGAGAAATTATCTCAATTCTCTCAAAACCCAATTCTCAACTTTAGAAATCAAAATGCTAAGTTATTAATATTTTGTTTAATTATAACCACAGTTTTTTCTATGGTTGAGGCGTTAAGTGGTTATTATTTTAAATCCTTGATATTAGAAACTGATGCATTACATATGTTAGGAGACTCTGCTGGTTTATTTATTGCTCTAATTGCCAATCAAATTAGTAAAAAGCCTGCCACAATTAATTTAACTTTTGGTTATGGTAAAGCTGAAGCATTGGGAGCATTAATAAATTGTTTTTTTACTATAATTATTACCCTATTTTTATTCTACGAGATATTTGTAAGATTGTTTGACAGTGTTGTAATTAATGCTCATGGATTATTTATAGTAGCCACCATAGGATTCTTTGTAAATGCATTAATAATTTTTATTTTATCCATAAATCTTAAAAGTTTAAATATCAAAGCTGCATTTATTCACTCAATTGGAGATTTAATTGCCTCATTGATTACTATTATTAGTGGCATAGTTATTTACTTTACACACTTTAACTTTCTAGACACTATTTTATCATTTATACTCGTATTTATCCTATTTTATTCAAATATAAATTTAATAAAAAAGTCAGCGATTGTATTAATGTCAGGTGTTCCAGACTATTTGGATTATGAAAAAGTAGGTAAGGATTTATCTGCTATTGATGGTGTGATAGGAATTCATGACTTACATATATGGTATATGACAGCGAATATAGTTGCTCTATCTGCTCATATTATAATTAACAAGGAAACATCTTGGGATGCTGTGCTACTAGATAGCCAAAAAATATTAAAAGAAAAATACAAAATTGAACACGTAACCTTACAAAACGAAGTTCAAAATATTTACCAAGACTTTATTTGTGATATTAAATAAACCTTGTGATTTATTAAATTTATTGATATTTTATTAATAAAGATCTAATATTATTTTATATTATTTTAAATTTATGCTAAAATATACCCTGTTGAAGAATTGATAATAAGTTCGTAATTAATCTTGAACATATTCCCATTTGCTGATTCGATGTAATTTTTAAATAATCTAATAAGGCTTAGAATGTCAAAACATTTTGTTACTAATATCACATATTCCGAATTAAAAGTCGGTGATTTTGTGCAAGAAAAAAGAAAAATAACACAACGAGACATCAATTTATTTGGTTATTTGTCTGGGGATTTAAATCCCATACACTTTGATCATGAGTATGCTAAAACCACAATATTCAAGGATG
>CANGJN010000135.1 GCA_947454215.1 Neisseriaceae bacterium
AGGCAGTGGTAAAATAAGCTATGGCGATGCAAATGCTGTTGAAACAGTTAATACTGATTTTGGATCTACAGATTTAAATGTAGTAGTGCAAAATATGGCTGATGACTTAATAAAAAATGGTGCTTTAAATAGTTGTAAAACATATACCATTTCTCCAGTTAAAAATAAAACAGATCAATATATAGATACAGAAAATATAACTCAAAGTCTAAAAGTAAAAATTGGTAAATCAAATTTGGTTACAGCCAAATATGTTTTAGCTCAGTCTCAAATTCAGAATCAAACTGATGAATTAGCTAGACAAAATAATAATGGTCTTTATTCAAATCCACAACACGCAGGTAAAATGTTGGCAGCAGAGTGTAGATTTGATGGTTTTGTAAGCGTTATTTCTAAAAATAGTGCAGATGTAAAAGATGTTTTCTATCAATTCAACCTTTCTTTAATTAAAATTGATGAAGGAACAGAATTGTGGTCAAATGAAAAACAAATTAGAAAAACTCAGGCTAAGTAATTATGAAGAAATTAATTTTATATACTATAATAGTAACTAATATTCATTTTTTATTTGGTGTTCCAACTTTAAAAATACCTGATTTAGTTGATAATCAAAAAAAACTATCATTAGAAGTGTTAACAGAGTTAAATACTAATATTAGGGAATCATTAAATAAAACCGGTAAATTTAAAATTATTGATGCCGATGAAAAGGTAGAAGTTGGAGATGGAATAACTAAAGAGTATGTTGAGAGTATTGAAAAATGTGATGAAAATAATCAAAATAATAATACAACAAAAATATCATCTTTATCTGATAGTGACAATGATGATCCTAAATGTATTGTTAATGTATCTAATAAAAAGAGCAGTGAAAATGAAATACAGGCAACTGATTATTATTTAGTTGGTTTAGTAAATTATTTTAGTAAATATCAAAATATATCCAAAATAGAACAAACAACAAATAATTCTACTCAAAGTTTTGTAAAAATTAGTATTATTTATAAATTAATTAGATTATCAGATAAAAAGATAATGGCCTCATTTGTTAGTGATGGAGTTGCCAAACAAACTGATATATTTCCAATTAACACTCCTGCAACAGAAAGTTTTGATTATACAAGTTTAATTGAGGAAGCTGAAAATAATTTAGTAAGTGATTTAAATAATAAACTTTTTACTCAATTTAACTTATCTAATGTACAAGAGGAACAGCAATTAAATGAGAATAAAAAAGATACTGTATCTAATGTGATAGTTTATAAAGGGTAATATGAATTATATTATATTAATTGTTTGTTTGTTTTTAATTTCTTGTGCTAATAATATATTTTCTTCATATAATTCTAATATCAATAAAACACTAGATAATTTATCTAATGGCAATGTATCACTTGCAGATAAAAATATTCAAAATCAAAGTGATTTACTCTTTAATTTAGAGTCAGGAGTAATAAATAGATTATCAGGGGAGTATCAAAAAAGTAATCAATATTTTACTAATGCTCAATTATATATCGATAAGTGGGTTGAGAGTTATCATAATGGCAAGTTAGGTTTAACATTAGATACAACAAAAGCCATTATTCTTAATGATAAAATTTTAGATTATGAGGCTAAAGATTATGAGAAAGTAATGATTCCAACTTATAAATCTTTAAACTATTTTGCTCTTGGAGATTATAATTTATCTCGAATTGAAATTACAAGGATGTATGAATTAGAAGGTGTTATAGAGGACTTTCATAACTCAACATATGCTAAAACTATTGAAGAAAATAAAAAATCAAAAGTAATGAGTTTGGAATCTGTTGAAGCGGCTGCTAAATCAAAATATAATTTTAATGTCATCAATAATGACAGTGTCTTATCTTTAAAAAATAGTTATCAAAACGCTTTCAGTCATTATATTGCTGGATTTATTTTTGAAGCTATGGGAGAATCAAGTTTATCAAGGCCAGGGTATATAAAATCATTAGAATTAAGTCCTAATAATAACATGATATTAAACAGTATTAAAAATTTAGATTATCCTTCATTAGAAAATAATGTTTCTAATCTTTTAATAATTTTAGAAAAAGGACATGCTCCTTTACTTCGAGCTGTTAAAATACCTATCCCGTACTTAATTCCCAATTCATGTCTAAGTTTAGTTAGTATTTCATTTCCAGAGTTATTATTTGATAAAGATGTAAAAGAGGTAAATTTTCTTATTGATGGTAAAGAAAGTAGTTTAACTTTATTTACTGATTTTAATTTAATGGCTTCTAGATACTTACATGATTCACTTCCAAATATTTATGCTAGAAATGTGGGAAGAGCAATAAAAGATGCTGTTTTTCAGCAAGTTCTGTGTAAAAATTATGGAGGAGTTTTTGGTTTAATTGAATCAATTGGTTCTGTTATTCTTAATCAGGCCGATGAAAGAACATGGGCAACGCTTCCATCGCAAATTTTATTGGCAAGATTTAAATTAAATTATGGGAAACATATTATAAAAGTATCATCAAATAATAATACAAAAATTATTAATCTTAGTTTACATCAGAAATTTTCAATTTTAGCTTTAAGATCTATAGGTTCTTCTATATATATTGACCAACAATTATCAACCATTAATTAATTTAAAAGGAATTAAAATGATAATAAAAAATATACTTTATTCTTCAATTTTACTAACATTAATTGGGTGTTCTTCTATTCCAACAATTAAAAGTAAAACAGATATAATCGGCTCAGTTAAGGATATTGAAGTAACTGATCTTAGGTCTAAAAAAGTAAATGGTATTTTAAAAGCCCAAGGAATAATTACTAATACTTCTAGCGATACTCCTCAAGATGTTTTTTATCGTTGCCATTTTTATGATGTGGATAAATTCGACTTAAGTGGAGATGTTCAATGGATTTCAATACAGGTTTACGGTGGTCAAAGCCAAAGTGTTGAATGTAATTCAGAAAATAAAAATGCTGTTGACTTTAAGTTAGAAATCAGTTCATCAGGTCAGTCATTAAAAGTTTATAAGTAATGTATAAACAAAATTTTTTACCATTTTCAAAGCCGAATATACAAGAAGAAGAAATAAATGCCGTAGTGAATACACTTCGTTCAGGATGGATAACAACAGGAAATGTTACTCGTGAATTTGAGAAAAATTTTGCTGATTATATTGGAGCAGGTAATGAGGCAATAGCAGTTAATTCTGCTACAGCTGGATTACATTTGGTATTAGAGGCTTGTGGTATAGGTATTGATGATGAGGTTATTATTCCTACATTAACATTTACTGCAACTGCAGAAGTTGTAAGATATTTGGGGGCTCATCCTGTATTTATTGATTGTGACCCGAATTCTTTTAACATTAAATTGGAAGATATAGAAAATAAAATAACTAATAAAACAAAAGCAATTATACCTGTACATATGGCCGGTCTTCCTAATGATATGCATGAAATATTAAAAATTGCCAAGAAGCATAAACTTAAAGTAATAGAAGATGCTGCCCATACCTTGCCTGCAAAAATTAATAATATAAAGATTGGTAATTTTGAATCTGATGCTGTTGTTTTTAGTTTTTATGCAACAAAAACAATAACAACAGGTGAAGGTGGTATGATAGTAACTAATAATCCTGATATAGCGAAGAGATGTAAAATTATGCG
>CANGJN010000136.1 GCA_947454215.1 Neisseriaceae bacterium
AACATTCAGAATAAGAAAGTTGCCATAACATAAAGTTACTTAATCTAAACTCTCCACTGGTTCTTATAAATAAATCTGGATTAGGATATGGATAGGTTAACAAATATTTAGCAAAAATTTCCTCATTTACAATAATATCATTTTTTTCCTGTTTTATCTTATTTACCGCTTGAATTATATCGAATGAACCACTATAATCAAGAGCTATTGATAAATAGAGTTTAGAATTTTCTTTTGTAAGAAGTTCTATTTTATCAATTTTATCTTTAATTTTACTATCAATTCTAGATCTATCACCAATAAATCTAACATTTATTTTTTTTTTATGTAATTTTTTAAATTCATAAGATAACTGTTCATAAAGAAGATTCATTAAGAAAGATACTTCTTCCTCTGGTCTTCTCCAATTCTCTCTACCAAACGCAAAAAGTGTTAAATATTTAACTTGATTATCACAGCAAGAATCTATAATTTCTTTGGCCTTTTTCACACCAACAACATGACCAGAAACCCGCGGTAAATTTTTCTTTTTAGCCCAACGACCATTTCCATCCATTATTATTGCAATATGATTAGGAATGCTCACAATATTCCTTAAACAGTTAATAACTCTTGTTCTTTAATATTAACCAATTTTTCTATCTCTAAGATACTTTTATCAGTTAATTTTTGAACTTCGTCTTGTCCTCTCTTATCTTGATCTTCAGAAATTAATTTTTCTTTAAGTTTATTCTTTAGTTCAGCATTAATATCTCTTCTAATATTTCTAATCGATACCTTCGCTTCTTCACCCTCATTTTTCATAAACTTAATCAACTCTTTACGTCTTTGCTCGGTTAATGCTGGCATTGGAACTCTAATTACATTTCCATTAACCACAGGATTTAAGCCTAAATCAGAATCTCTAATAGCTTTTTCAATGACAGATATCATCTTATTTTCCCATGGCTGAACTGTTATAGTTCTTACATCAGTAACATTGATTGAAGAAACCTCACTAATCGGAACCATTGAACCATAATAATCTACATTAATATGATCTAATATTCCAGCATGAGCTCTACCAGTTCTTATTTTGGCTAGATTAACTTTAAATCCATCTATAGTCTTTTGCATTCTAACTTCACAATTTTTTAATTCTGATATCATCACTACTCCATTAAAATTTTTATATTCGTTTATACTCTTTAATCATTTTAGCCTTTTCTTTTTTCTGTTCTCTTTCTTTTTCTACAGCCCTCTTATCATATTCCTTTTTACCTTTTACCAAGGCAATTTCTGCTTTTACTTTTCCTTTGCTATAATGTAAATTTAAAGCGACTAAACTGAAACCCTTTTGATTAACTTTTCCAGTTAATTTATTAATTTCTTTTTTATGTAATAATAATTTTTTTATTCTCTGAGAATCAGCAAATATATGAGTACTAGTAGTCTTTAAAGCCGAAATATTGCATCCCAACAACCACATTTCTCCATTAATAATTCTAACATAACTATCAACTAATTGAACCTTATTTTGTCGAATGGATTTTACCTCCCACCCTTGCAAGACAAGACCAACCTCATATCTATCCTCGATAAAATAATCATAAAAGGCTTTTTTATTACTACATATATTCATTTTTATTCTTGTAAAGTGTCATAAGAAATACTCTTCATAAAATATTAAATTTTTTATTTATTTAATAAAGGAAAATTTAATATTTCTCTAGATTGAAAATATTTTAAAGCAGCTATTTTTGATAAATTTCTAATTTTTGCTATATAAATAGCTCTTTCTGTAACAGATATTGCACCTCTTGCCTCTAGTAAATTAAAGATATGAGCTGCACTTAATAATAACTCATAACCTGGCAATACTAGGTTTAATTCTAAAATTCTTTTTGCCTCAGATTCCAAAGAGTTAAACTGTGCAAATAGCCATTGAATATTTGCAAACTCAAAATTATATTTAGATTGCTCTATCTCATTTTGAAGAAATATATCTCTATAATAAATATTTTTATTATCTAAAGAAGTATTCCAAACTATATCATACAAACTATCAACATCTTGTAGATACATTGCTAATCTCTCAAGACCATAAGTTATTTCACCTAGTACCGGTTTACAATCTAATCCTCCTACTTGCTGAAAGTAAGTAAATTGAGTTATTTCCATTCCATCTAACCAAACTTCCCATCCTAAACCCCACGCACCTAAGGTTGGATTTTCCCAATT
The DNA here is from genome assembly GCA_947454215.1 of Neisseriaceae bacterium. GTDB lineage: Bacteria > Pseudomonadota > Gammaproteobacteria > Burkholderiales > UBA11063 > Aquella. The sequence goes on from CANGJN010000136.1 coordinate 2,221, forward strand.
ATCTTCAACAAAGCGTACTTCATGAATATTTAAATCAATTCCCAACTCTTTTAATGAATTAAGATATAATTCTTGAATATTATTTGGCGATGGTTTTAAAACTACTTGAAATTGATAATAATGTTGTAACCGATTAGGGTTTTCTCCATATCTTCCATCTTTAGGACGCCTACACGGTTGAACATAAGCGGCAAACCACGGTTCTGGGCCTATACTTCTTAAAAATGTAGCAACATGTGACGTACCGGCACCAATTTCTTTGTCATATGGTTGAATTATAGTACATCCAACATTAGACCAATAAGATTGTAACTTAAAGATAATATTTTGAAAAGTATTTGTTTTTATCATAAATTGTCTTAAATATAGTTAAAAATAATATTTTTAAACAGTGTTTTAATTATTTAATATAATAAACTAATTTATTCTATTTGCCAAAATAAATAAATTAAAATATATTCAGAGGATACATAGATCATAATAAACCCAAGAAATAAACACAAATGGTATTAATTTATAATCCAAAACTCTAATTTAATATATAATTTATACAATTGTCTGTTATAAAAGAATTCAAGTTTATCATTACTGATAGATGGTAAAAGTTGAGATTTTCACTTCTACTTGATACTATATAACAATAATATTATTCCCTTGCAATATAGATGAAATTATCAAAAGTATTTAAGTTATAAATATTTAGGTATTTTTAAGGAATTTAATTTTATTAAATTTAAACTATATAAAATTAGCTATTTGGTATTATTAATTAATTATTATATCATAAATATTGGATATTGAATATAAATTTTAACTTGCAATATGTCAATCTTATTAGTTCAATATTGAATAAACAAAAAAACTATTTGCTACATAGACACTATGAATTTAACCTATATAATTGAATATTTTATTAAATTTAAACTTTTATAAAAATAAATCCTTTACACATCTAAAGCAATTTATTAGTCTTATCTAGAATTTAATAATTTAATACCCAAGTATTTTTTTGCTTTAATTATTATCTTTCACTATCTATTAAGAAAGTTTATTTTCTAATAGACACTTTAAAACATAATTATTTAATTTTTAGATCTCCATGATGTCCCAGTACTTGTATCTTCCAATATAATATTCTTACTTAACAGTTGTTGTCTAATTTGATCTGCTAATTCATAATTTTTATCTAATTTAGCTTTGTTTCTAATTTCTATTTGCTCATTTATTAAATCAGGAGAAAACTCAACTTGTAATTTCAAATACTCATCCGGTACATAGTTTAATATGCCTAAAATATTTGATAACTTAATTATAAGATTGACTAAGTTTAAATCCTTAGTTACATTAATTTTATTACAAATTTCAAAAATAACCTGTAATGCTAAAGGAGTATTAAAATCATCAT
>CANGJN010000137.1 GCA_947454215.1 Neisseriaceae bacterium
GCACTATTGTCAAACATATTTGGTTTCACAAAATTTGTAAGTCTTTTTTTCTTTGCTTTAGCTTGTCATTTATTTTGGCAAATAACTTTGCTATTATTTCTTTATCGTAAATTATCACTTAAAAAGTTGCTAACAGAAGCAATGCCAATATTTATTACTGCTTTTATTAGTTCTAGTTCATTAGCAACATTATCAGTTGCTATGGAAAACGCTAAAAAACTAGGAGGGAATGAAAAAGTTGTGGATTTTATGTTACCTATTTGTGCCTCAATGAACTTTGCCTCAGGTATGATGTATGAGGTTGCAGTGTCTTTATTTTTTTTGCAAGTTCTAGGGATTCATATCGATTTTCTGCAACAAATTTTATTAGCCATAGTTTGTATTGCTACAGGTATTGCTGTTGGGGGAATTCCTGAAACAAGTATGATAAGTTTTATTACTATTTTTAATATGTTACATATTCCGTTATCTGCAATTAGTGTGTTATTACCATTAGATAGAATTCTTGATAGAATTAGAACAATTGTTAATATTTTTGGTAATACCTGTGGGACATTAATTGTAAGTAAAACTAAAATTGATGAGTAACGATTTACTAACCTAAAATTGATAGTATTATAAAAAGCAAATAATTCAGTAACTTAATTTTTAAAAAATACAATTCTATTACTACATCTTGCCTATTTCCCACAATAAAAAAAATTATTTTAAGATGTCAATCAAGAATATTATTATAACTAATAATTTCATGTTTAACAATACTTTAATTTAAAAGTAATTCTTAAACTTAAACTTTTTATTATTTTTAGTTTTATAGATTTGGTTTATGATATAATTCATATTATTTAAGTATAATTATACTGAAAAATTAAAAAAATATACATAGGAACCAATTAAATAAAAAACAATGAATGGTGTTTATAAAATAATGATAATTTTTAGATTAATCTGTCAGCGAATATTGTATTAATTTACTTGTTTTAAACTCATATGGTGTTAACTACGTATCAATTAATGCATACAAATTGAATCAAATTCAACTTCCATTACCTCCATTAGAAGAACAACAAATTGTTGATTATCTTGATCAACTAAAAACTAGAATAGATGAATTAATTATTAAAGCTAAATCAAGACTGAATAGCAATTTTTAAAAATATTATTTTTTGTATTTAATAACTATTATCTTAATTATGAAAAGGATAAATCATGCAACCGTTTACCATTAATCAATTGAAATTAAGTGATTTAATAGGAAATGGAAAGAAATTTATTGTGCCTAAATTTCAACGAGACTATTCTTGGACGGAGGAACAGTGGGGAGACTTATGGTCTGACTTACAAGAAATTAAATTTGAACATAAAAACGACAGTCACTATATGGGTTATTTGGTTCTTCAGGAAGTTTTTGATAATGAGTATATTATTGTAGATGGGCAACAACGATTAACAACATTAGCAATTTTATTTATATCTGCCTGCTACGTTTTTGAGGAAATGATAGCAAATGGAGAAGATGTAGAAGCGAATAAGATAAATCTTGAGGAGATTAGGAAGTATATTGGTCCAAGAAATCCAATAACTAAATCTTTTGAAAGTAAAATTACTCTAAATAGAAATAATAATCATTTTTATAAAACATTTCTTTGCCAATTACAAAAACATATTCCAGTATCAGGAATTAAGTCTTCTGAGAAATTATTGAAAGATGCTAAAGATTTTTTGTAAGACATCTTAAAGTAAAATTTACAACTGGGCAACAAATTATTGAGTTTATATTGCATAATGTATCTCTTCGGCTATATTTTACAACCATAATTGTAAATGATGAAGTGAATGCTTATACCATATTTGAGACTCTTAATGCCCGTGGGGTACAGTTATCTACCCCAGATTTATTAAAAAACTATTTATTATCTTTGGCCACAAAAGAAAGAGGGCATAAAAGCGTATTAGATGAACTTGATGAAACATGGGAGAAAATTACTGAACAAATTGGTGAAAATAATTTTAATGATTTTATCAGGCATGAGTGGAATAGCCACAATAAAAGTGCTACTAAGACAGAACTATTCAAAAGAATAAAATCTCAGATAATAACTCCTGAAGATAGTTTTGCATATATAAATCGATTATATACTCAAAGTTTTAATTACAGTGCATTGCTTGATCCAAATAGTGAGATGTGGAGTGGCTCAGAATACAGTTCTGATGAACAAAAAAAAATTAAATCAACACTCGATTTGTTAGTCAAATTTAAGATAGTCCAGCCTATGCCACTATTGCTCGCCGCCAAAATTGAATATAATAAGCAGGATTTTATAAAATTATTGCGTTATATTGAGGTTATTTCAATGCGTTATAATGTTATTTGTAATTTACCGCCGAATGATCAAGAAACATTGTATAAAAATCTTGCAAATCAAGTAAGTCGATCAAAGCAAAAAATATACCAAATTAAACCTGCATTTATACAATTTTACCCAAATGATGAAGAGTTCGTACATGCATTTAAATATAAAGATTTTAAGCAAAATTATCGTGCAAAATATTTGCTATTAAAATTACAAAATAGTTTGGATCATAGCCTAGGAGCGTTACATGAAAGTGATCTTACGGTAGAACATATTTTACCTCAAAGTATAGATGGAACCTGGGGAACTTTATTTAATTCTCCTGAAACTAAAGTGTATAAACTGGGCAATATGGTGTTGGTTCCTAAAAATAACAATAAAGATTTATCGCAAAAGTTGTTTGCTGAAAAAAAGGAAGTCATTTTACAGACTGATTTAGCTATTAATCGTACTATTAAAGAATTTACAGTGTGGAACGAAGATAGCTTAGTTAAACGTCAAGATGAATTGGCAAAGCATATTAAAACCATTTGGCGAATTGATTTTGCCTAAGTTAAAGCATAAATAGGGAAACTAATAGGCTAATTATCTTTTGTTCTTTACTTGTATAATTTATTTTTTCTTACAGCATTGACGCTAAAGAGTACAAAGTAATTTTTTTGCCCTTTAAAAACTTAATTATTATTGAAGATAAATTTGTATCCACTTCAAAGTTGCCGGAAAAATAAAAAAATCCATTAATTTTTTTAAATGTAGTAAAATTTAGTGTTGAATTAATTCCAATTAAACAAAAATGGTTAATAAATACTTACCTTAAAAATTTGAAGTCTAGATCTAAGTTCACAGTTTTATCAACATCTTTAATATTTTTAAAAAATAAATAAAATGAATCAGTTACTTATTTTTTATATTTTACAATTCTTCCCCTACAATTAGAGTGGGTTTTATAAATTTTAAGCAAAAATAAAATGTAATTTTAGTTAAATTTTTATCTATTTAAATTATAATGAAATAAAAATGTAACCAAAGTTTAAAGTTATATTTAAGCATAAATTACTTTGATTTTAGAATATCATTATTTTTTAAGATCATTAAATTGTTATTAAATATGAAAACAAGTGCGAAATGTAGGATTAATGATTTATTATTCATTTTAAATTAAAACCAATACAATTTATATGAGTTAAAGACTAAGTATATTTTGTTATAACTGTATTTTTTCAGACATAGTTTATAATTCTTTTTAAAAATATAAAGTATATTA
>CANGJN010000138.1 GCA_947454215.1 Neisseriaceae bacterium
ATAAATTACTCGATTTAATCAAGGTTTTCTGATAAGTGAAAGGTGCTAAGGATTATATTATGAATATTAAATTGTTTTCTAATCATAAGCAACAAGTTGATAGTATAGTTGAACATCTAAAACAAAAGATTAAGCACAAGTTAAACACATCTGAGAGTATAATAATAGCAGTATCAGGTGGAAAAAGCCCAATTGAACTTTTCAAGAAAATAAGTGTTGCTGACTTACCATTTAATAGAATCTTCTTTACACTAATCGATGAGAGAATTATTAGCACAGATTCTGCAGATAGCAATGAAAATTTAGTTAAAAAAAATTTATTAATAAATTCAGCGACTAAATCTAGATTTTTAGGTTTATATAAGGGTATTAATGATAATCTTGAGATCCAAAGAAATCTAAATAATATTAACTTTAAGATAGATATTGGTATTTTAGGAATGGGAGAAGATGGACATTTTGCCTCTATTTTTAAATGTAGTAAAGAATACGAATCTTTAATTGCACTGAATAACAAAGAAAAATATTTACTAGTAAATCCCACTTCTGTTCCCTATCAGAGAATTAGTTTAACACTTAGAAGCGTACTAGAGATTCCCGAACTAATTTTAAGTATTAATGGAATAAAAAAATTAAATATTTTAAAAGATATTAATCAGTCTCTACCAATACATCATTTGCTCAAAAACAGATTCGATATACCAGTATTTTGGTATGAAATATAATATAAGGTTTAAATATGGAAAACAACTATCCCAGATTAATAGCAGATATTGGTGGGACTTATGCACGATTGAGTATAGAAGAATCTCCTTTTGAATACAAAAATAAAACTATATATAAATGTGTTGAATATTTATCATTTTCTCATTTATTTTTGTCTTATCTTGAATCGGTAAATCTTAGTGGAAAAATAATTGCAGCATCGATAGCAGTTCCATCTCCGATTATAGATGATTCTTTATTTATGATTAATAGTCCATGGGAAAAAGTTTCTATATCAGAAGTAAAAAGTCAATTAAATATTAAAGATATAATTTTTTTAAATGATTTTCATGCTCTAGCTCTTTCTCTTCCTTTCATCTCAAAAAACAATTTAGTTTCAATAAAAGAGTCTGTTAATAATAATAAAGATAAACCTATGATTGTTATTGGTCCTGGTACTGGATTAGGAATGGCAACTTTAATAAATCATCCAATTAATGGTTACTACGCACTACCCGCTGAAGGAGGGAGATCTACCTTTACTCCTGTTGATGATATTGAAATAGAATTATTGAAACTAGGAAGACAAGATTTTAAACATGTTTCGGTAGAAAGATTTTTGAGTGGTATAGGTATAAAATATATATATGAGTGCCTCTCTAAAATAGAAGAAAATAAAAACCATAAAGATATAGACACCTCAGAAATAAGTTTATTAGCAATAAATAATCAAGATGAGTTTGCAGTTAAAACTCTGAATATTTTTTGTAACATGCTAGGAACGATTTGTTCAAATTTTGCAGTTATGACCAATTCTTTTGGTGGGGTATATATAGGTGGAGGAATAGTTCCTAAAATTTTAGATTTTTTTATAGCATCAAATTTTAGAAATAGGTTTATATCAAAGGGACGATATGAAATGTATTTATCACAAATACCTATTGATGTAATTATTGATAAATATGCGGCCTTCCTAGGGGCAAGTTATGCTCTAGATACTTATTTGAATAAAAACTATATCCCATAATTGAAAAGGACAATTTATGAAATATTTGGTTGATGCTTCTTTTACTAGAGAAGATATAAAAGGAAATTATTTTGAGATGACTTTTGGTGGGGCGTTAAGTTTTATGCGACGAAAGTATTCTAAAGAACTAGATAATATTGATGTAGTTGTTAGTGGTATCCCTTTTGACTTAGCCGTAACTTATAGATCTGGGGCAAGACTTGGACCTAGAGCAATTAGATCGGCCTCTGTTCAATTAGCGGAATTATTACCTCATCCATGGGGATTCGACATTTTTAAAAATTTAAATGTTATAGATTATGGTGACTGCTTTCTTGATTTACATAATCCATTAACTATATTTGACACCATTAAGGAACATATTTCTAAAATCACACAATTCGGAGCGATTCCATTAACCTTTGGAGGTGATCATTATATTACTTATCCAATTTTATGTGCTTTAGCTGAAAAATATAATAAACAAATATCTATAATTCATTTTGATGCCCATTGTGATACATGGAAAGATGATGAAGAAAAATCTTTAAATCATGGAACTATGTTCTATAAAGCCATAAAAAATGGTATAATAAATCCTAAAAAATCAGTCCAAGTAGGTATTAGAACTTCTAATAACGATTATTTAGGAACAAATATACTTTCTGCTTCATGGGTAAATGATAATGGCTGGAAGTCTACATCTAATAAAATTAAGGACTTAGTAAGTGACAACTTAGTTTATATAACTTTTGATATAGACTGTTTGGACCCTGCTTTTGCACCAGGTACTGGAACACCTGTACCTGGTGGATTATCATCAATACAGGCTTTATCAATATTACGAGATCTCACTAACTTAAATATTATTGGTTGCGATGTAGTAGAAGTTGCACCTAGTTATGACGTATCTGAAATTACTGCGCTTGTAGGTGCTCATATAGCCTGTGACATGTTGGCTCTTATCTCTTTAAATAAAAAGGAGGATTTATAATGAATCAACCTTGGAATTATAAAAACAGCATTCAATATTACAATATTAATAAGTGGGGTAACTCATATTTTAGTATTAATGCAAAAGGTGAAGTTACTGTTAAAAGGTCAAAAAAGTCTAACTCTGAAGTACCTTTAATTGAAATTTCAAATTATTTAAAATCCATAGGGATTCAACTTCCAGTTCTATTAAGATTTCCAGATATTATATCTGATAGGGTAAAAAGAATTGATAGAGCTTTTCATGAAAGCATAAAGAAAAACAATTACAATGGAAATTACAAATTAATCTATCCGATTAAAGTAAATCAAAATATTGCAGTAGCAAAAAAAATTTTTGAAGCAGGAGGAGGGTTAGAATCAGGAAGTAAAGCCGAATTATATGCAATATTTTATTTAGTTAATAATAACACTACTCCAATTATATGTAATGGTTATAAAGATTATGATTATATAAAAACTGCTTTAATTATGCATAAGATAGGAAGAAATATAACTATAATAATTGATAAATCTTATGAGATTGATTTAATAATTAAGGTTTGTAATGAATTGGAAGTTAAACCAAAACTTGGAATTAGAGTTAGATTATCAATAACATTCTCTGGAAAATGGGAAAACTCTGGTGGTTTATTTTCAAAATTTGGATTAACAAATTATCAATTGCTTAAAACAATTGAAAAATTGAAAGAACATAATTTATTAGATAGTTTATCCGTTTTACATTGTCATCAAGGATCTCAAATTTCAAGTATAAATAATATTGATATCTACTTGAATGAACTGACAAATATTTATTCATCATTATTAAAACTTGGTGCACCAATAAAAATTATTGATATAGGAGGAGGTTTAGCAGTAGACTATGAAGGGACTAAATCTAGTATGTATAATTCA
>CANGJN010000139.1 GCA_947454215.1 Neisseriaceae bacterium
ATTTAATCTTGCCACTTCATACCAAGAACCTAAGTACCTTTGGGCATTGAAATTAGTAACAGGATTATTAGAGATTGCAAAAATAAAATTTAACATTGTAAGTAAACAAAAACCAAAAAACTTTTTCATAATTTTCCTTAACTATAATAATTTAAATTAAAACAAAAAATCATTCATGATATTTAAATCAAAAATTAAAGTACAGACTTAAAATATCATGATAATGCTAAACCTACATGGATAAGAATGCACTAAGGATTTTATCTTGGAAACAACCCCACTTACATGGGGAAGACTTAGCGAACTCCTGTTTTACGTACTCAGGAGCAGAAACACCCCAACTTACATGGGGAAGACTGGTGCTTATAGTTCTAGGTTGATTTAGGATTTATTTTCATATTTTGTTCCTGTTCTATAAATATAAAATAAAACCATAGAAACTACAATAACGGATAAGAAATTAGCAATGCTAACATAACTATCATTTACTATTTTTAAAGCATCACTGCTTTGCTTAATTATAAATGGCACAGCTAAAAACAACCCCATCAATGATTCTCCAGCAATTAGTCCACATACTAATAAATTTACCCTATTATGCAAACTTTCTCTTATTTCTATTGAATAATTATTCTTTATTTTAAATATTTTTCTGTCAACTATCAATTTAATACATCCTCCAATAAAAAGAGATGTAACTATATCGGGTGGCAAGTAAATACCCATACCAATAGAAACCAAAGAACATCTAAATTTTCCTGTTTTTCTTCCTATAATATCTATTATTAATCCAATGAAACCTATTAAAACACCAATTAATATTAGATTCCAATTTTGTGAACCACCCAAAATATTATTAGTTAGAGCAGCAACTGCTGATGCTTGTGGAGCACTAAGTGTTTTATTTGGATCCATTCCAATATGGGGCACTATACCTGCTATACCATATGCATTATAAACTAAAGAAATGAATAGAGGAGCAACAATTGCTGATACAAAAATTCCGAGAAAAAGTGCTATTTGCTGTTTTGAAGGGTTAGAGCCTACAATTTGACCAGATTTGTAATCTTGTATACTTCCATTTGTAATAACCGCCATTCCTGCAATAACCCCAACCATCATTATAATTAATTCCAACATATGAGCTTTAGAATTAGGCAAGGTATGATTCGTAACAAAATTTAATATCAGAACCATTACAATTACAGCAATAAATAATAAACCTGATACAGGAGAAGAAGTAGACCCAGCAAGACCTGCGAAATATCCTGATACAGCAGCTATTCCAAATCCTACTACTAACATTATAAGTGTAATTAAAATTGATAAAAAAAAGTTATTAAGATTACCAAAAGTATTTAATAATACAAGTTTAGAATAAAGTATATAAATAATAGGTATCATAGCTAAAATAACTACAAAAATTAATCTTTTAAAAGGAAGATCAGTAGTATGACTATCTGAATTAGAAAAGTCTTTAATTGCTTTTGCTGACTCCTTTATTCCAAGGATTATTTGCTTCCCCAACATTGCCATCGTTGAAAAACCAGTAAATATAAAGACTCCAACCCCGATTGGTCTAATAAAATTTTTCCATAATAAAAAAGCACTGCCTGTCAAATCATTCTGATTAGATATACCATGAATATTTGCAAATATTGGCAATAGAACTCCCCATGCAAAAATTAGTGAAATAAAAGCTACAAACATTGGCACAAAACCTACCAAATATCCAGCACTAATAATTGCAACAGAAAAACTTACTCCTCCACCTAAAAGTTTATTTCCAACTAGTTTAGCTCCACTAATACCACTAGATAAAACTTGCAATCCAATTTGACAGAAACTAATTAACCCAGACAAAATCATTCCCAGCATTAGTATACTTCCATCCTTAGTATCTTGTTTTTCAGTTGCATTTAAAACCTTACCTATTGCTTGTCCTTCAGGAAAACCCAATAAAGTATCAGATAATAAAACATTTCTTAAAATTATAGAATAAACTATCCCAATTAATCCACCTGGCAAAATTGACATTACCATATCTAGTTTATTAAAATCATTCCATAAATGTAAAATTAAAAAAGCAGGAAATACGAATATAACTGAACTTGCCATAGATTCACCAACTGATGCGGTTGTTTGTGAAATACTATTTTCTAGAATACTATATTTTTTAAATAATCTTAAGAATCCCATTGCTAAAACTGCCGCAGGAACTGAAGCACTTATAGTGCTCCCAATTTTCAAACCCAAATATACATTTGTTCCACAAAATATTATTGCAAGTAAAAGACCAATTAAACAGGCCTTAAGGCTCAATTCAAGTCTAGTTTCTACCACTTAAAACTCCTTTAAAAATAGAATTTTAAAACTTAGAGTTTATTAAAAGAATAAACTCTGATTAAATACGCTAAATTCTTATGTAAATTATTTATAAATAAGATTTATAGCCCCCCAAACAAAGATTTATCTCTATTATAAAAAGCCTTTATAGTTTTATAAAAGAACAAACCTACTATTTCTAAAATCAAATACATCTGTTATCCTCAGATGATGAAAATAATAATTTTTAACATATTATTGGTGACAATAGTTACACGAAGTTTTTACAACTAATAATTTAAATAAATAAAAATCTATATCAAATATATATTATAACATAGTTTAAAGTTTAGAAACACCCTCACGTACATGGGGGAAACGACATCTAGTCCATGGCCTAAATGTTTTTATTTTTTTTTAAATTAAATATCATATACGTTAAAAGAATAATAAAAATTACAGATAATATTATTACTAATTGAGGAGCCAATAACCCCATTATTTTCCATTTTGCTCTGGCACACTCTGCATCACCCTCTAGTATTTTATGTAAAAAATTAACCATAGATAACTTCTTAAACATAACTTCCATTGGCATTCCACAAGAAGTAGGTTGCTGTTCTGGTGGCAGATTAATCAACCAAAGATGATGAGCCGCCACCTTTATATTAAAGGCATTTAATATAATTAGTATAAAAGAAAAAATGGTATTTAAAAATCTACTTAGACTTACAATTGAAAAAATTAAACTAAAAATACAAATTATTATTAATAAAGTTCTCTGAACAATACATAAAGGGCATGGATTCATTTTTAAAAAAAACTCAGCATAAACTGAAAATGCTATAGATATAAAACTTATTAAAAAAATAATTAAAAAAATAATTCTATTCATATTTATCCTTAAAATAATTTATTAAAGTACTTTAAAGTAACAACTTAACATAAAAGAAATCAAGTATTTAAAATCTTAACTTCAAAAAAGTTATCTGATGATTATTGTGATATTTATTATTACTCAACAGTTTTTGAAACACTTACCATTAAATAATTTTTCAACAAATTTATGAATTAATTTATGATATACAAATTAATAAGAACATTTTTATATTAAATATATCTAAACTTTAATTTATTGATGTTTTAAATAATTTAATATAATATATACTGATAAATAATAATATAATTTCCCGAGTATTTTCATCTAAATAACTTCGCATTCAAATTAAAATATACAAAACACTTTAAAAATATATTTTATAC
>CANGJN010000140.1 GCA_947454215.1 Neisseriaceae bacterium
ATCAAAATCTGCAAAAATCCAAACAGTAGCAGTAGGATATAAAAAATATTTTGCAGATTTTTTCTGGAAGATTAATGATTCTGTTGATACTCTCTTATCACAACTAGATAAATTAATAGTATTTTCTAATGACTAAAATGTTTAGATTAATTTTTATCTATATAAGTATTTTAGGTTGTGCAGCTTTAATACTACAATGTTTTAATATCCACTCTATAGATATAAAAATTCAATACTTAGAATATTGTGTGGACGTAGTTAATATTATTTGTTCTGTTGCGATTTTTTTAAAATTTATTAGAGTTAGTAGACTATTTTTAATGTTACCTCTAAATATGATTTTTCTTTTCTTAATGGATATAGAATATCAACTCGTGTATTATTTTAAAAATTCTCATTTTAATTTATTTGAATTTATCACCTTGTCTTGGTATGCAATAACAATTATAAGTATTTTAATTATTTTAATAAAATACATTTATAATAAATTTGAAATAAATATTTTTTTTAGTTCATTTGCAATGTTTATTTTTGCAATCATTTCATTCTTTTCACCACACTTCGTACGGTTTCTAAGTTATCCTTATAATTCCATTGATCTTACCTGTCATATGATAATTTTTTATCTATGTATCTTATTAATTATTGTAATAAGAGATAAATTAATTCTAACCTTTATTATAGGTTTATCTACTCTTGAAATATCAAATTTTGCAATGACTGAATGTTATCTACAAAAAGCAGTTTCCCTTTTAACGTTTGGTGAGTTTGGTTTTTTAGTAGGAGAAATAATTATTTCTATAAGTATGCTATATATTCTTTTTAATAAAATAAGTAAGGTTGATGAATGGATATTTAATGTAAACTCGATTAGATCTAAATTATCATTTATTATATTTTCTATTTCAATATGGAGTTTTATAATTGCATGTATTATAGTAAAGATTTTTAATCATTTAGATGATAATTCCTTTATATTTATTCCCTCTATAGGTATGTTATATTCTACAATAACCGCAACCCTGGCAATTATTATTAGTAAAAAAATAGAATCTCCTTTTAAACAAATACAACATAATATAGAACAGTTATTTGAAAATAATCAATTGTCATACATTTATAATGATATAAATATAATTGAATTTCAGAATCTAAATCAATTTATAATTAATGCATATAATTATAAAAAGAGTATGGAAGAGCATTTGATCACTAATGCTATAAGAATCGCTCATGATATAAAATCACCACTTTCTATAATTCAAAACATATTAACTAACTCGGATAATACTTCAGATTTAATTAACAAGCAGATAGCAAAAATTAATTATATTTCAAAATCTTTATTGAAAGAAAATAACATCAAAATATCAATAGGTGTTCAAAATCTTTATGGATGTATTGATGAGTTAATTAAAGATAAACAAATTGAATGGAATCTGCAAAAACAAATTATCAACTTTAGATATGATGCTGATATAATTTGGTTGTCTGAGAAACAAACAAAAATTAAACTGATTTTATCTAATTTATTAAATAATTCTTATGAAGCGATATTAGACAATAATACTATAAATATTGTTGTAGAACGAATGCTAAACGATGTTATAATTACTATTCAAGATTTTGGGTGTGGAATAAAAAAGGAAAATTTGGAAGATATTTTAAATGGTAAAACACTTAAAGTATCAGGTAATGGTATTGGATTATCATCTGCTAGAAAATTTATGGGAGATATAGGTGGTTATTTTTTTATTAAAACATCGGATGACCAATTAAATCATGGTACTATTATTCGATTAAAATTTACATCATTAGAGTTGGAAAGTATATTTGTAAAGGAAATAAAACTTAATACAAAAAATATTGTGATTATTGATGACAGTGATGAAATAATTTTCTTTTGGCAAAAATATTTTCTTAGCAATATGGTAGATAAATCAGTAAAATATTATCAGAATTATACCTATTTTGAAAACAATTATTCTAATGATATTGATACAACTTATTTATTAGATTATAAAATTTTAACACAAAATATTACTGGTGTTCAAATAATAAAGAAATATAATTTAAAAAATGTTTATCTTATAACTGATTATGCTGATGACTTTAATTTACAAGAAGAGGTTAAGGATTTAAGTATTAAATTAATACCTAAATCAATACTCTCCGTATTACATAAAAATAATTATATATCTGGATAAGTTTTAAAAAAAATTGTTATCAGTAAATATATTTTAAATATATGAACCGTGATAAATCTAAATTTAAAGGATGGCTTTAAATGGGGAAAATAAAGTCGTTCATTAAAGTACATATCTCTTATATATCCGTTGTATGTGATTCTTCAAAATTTTGTAAGTAAATATGTATCAGTATTTTATTCCTAATTTATATTCTGACAACTAATTTTTGGTGGTTTATCTTAGATGTTCCATGTGCATTTAATTTGAGGTTTGGAAACAACTTTTTATTAATTCATTATATTGATCAGAATCTTTTTTCTATTTGTTTTTTTGCCACTCAGCAGTTGTGTCATTGATATAGTTTTTTTGTGGTTACATTTTTTATATATCCTATAGTGATAGTTAATTCTGAAATAATTTTTTTTTATTAATATGAAATATGTTATAATTTCATTATTATAAAGGAAAATATAAAACAAATTTTTTTCAATTATAGATTATTAGTTATTACAATTATTTAAGTAACTTTTTTATTCTTATCATCTGATTTTTTCGTAAAATTATTTCAACTAATGTCTTGAAATTTAAGACTAAGTAATGTTTTAAGTTCATCCTCATAATCAGGTAAATTATCTAATCAGTCTTGAAGTGCTTTCGTAAACTTAGAATATTGGTGATCATTGAGGCATTTTTTCTTTACAAATTTGCACAATCGTTCAATTATACTTAAAACGCTAAGAAATGTGTTTTTTATTTAAAAAACACTATTTTTTTAATGGTAATAGAATAATCACAATATATATCCGAGATTCCGCAATTCTTTTTAAAAATATCAAATATTCTTTTAATTTGTAGTAAAATTATAAATGTAGATTTTATCGTATTTAACAAATTTAATTAAAAAATTTTAAAATTTTTATTATAAATATAAATATGACTTAATATGTTGATTTATTTTATTAATCTTTTAATAAAATAAACTGCGGAATGTCGGATATATTAATATCATTTCCATTTTTTAATTAAACATAAAAATAAAATTAACAACATAGTTAATTTCATATTAATAAAAAACAACTTATGACAGACTTAAGTATGAATACCCATATTAAAAATAAAAATAAAAATTTAAGAGTGAATTTAATTGCAGGTATTATTAATATGGGATTATTTAATGCGTCTTAAATAAATAATTATTTGATAAAAAACTACTACAAATAGAATACTGGTAAGGAATATTTTATAATGAAATATTCAAAATATGCTTAAAATTAAATGTTTATGTTCATTTTATTGTGTACCTTCAAATGATAAATTAACTTATATCGGTATCATTAATTATACCAAATTTTTTTTATACATTCTTTAAGATTAGTTGAAAAAAGTTTTAAAT
>CANGJN010000141.1 GCA_947454215.1 Neisseriaceae bacterium
GATGTAGTTTTATCTGATAATTTAATAAAATCAAAAGCAATTATTATTAATAATGAGAATGGAATCCATTTAAGACCTGCGGCTAAATTAATCGATTTTACAAAGAAACAGAAGGAGTCTATTTTTATTGAAAAGAATAATGTTAAGGTAAGTTTGCAAAGTGTCAGTTCGATTTTAAAATTAGCCATATCTTATAAAGATGTCATTTTTTTATATGCAAAAAATAATATTATTCTTCAAGACTTAGAAAATTTAATTAATTCTTTTCAAGAAGAAAAGTATGAAGTATATTTGCAATCAAAAAATAATCTAGATTCTAGTAAGTTTTTTTATGGTGTTGTTTCTTCAAATGGTATGGCTAAGGGGACACTGGTAAAAAAAGAGATAATAAAATTTAATTTTAAGAAAGAATGTTACGATTATTTAATTGAAGTAGAAAACTTTCAAAATGCTATAAGTAATGTAAACAATAATATTAACGCATTAATAAGTAAAAAAAATAATAATCATGACTACATTGATATTTTACATTCCCAACTAAGTATATTAAATGATCCCATAATTATATCTGATACTATTGATTTGATAAAAAAAGATAATTCCGCAGCTTTTGCTTATCAAAACATAATTTATAAAAACTGTGAAGATTTTGCTAACTCTAAAAATAAAATAATTTTAGATCGACAATCAGATTTAAAGGAAGTATGTTATTTAGTCTTGAAATCATTAAATGCTATATCACTAGAGGATTTAAAGTTTAATACTCCAACCATATTGTTTTCAGAAGAAATTACTGTTAATGATATTATTAATTTAGATAGCAGTGTTGTCGGTCTAATTTCAGTACATGGAGGTACTACCTCCCATGTCTCTATACTTGCAAGATTGAAAAGCATACCATTACTAATAAATGTTAATTCAAAGTTAGCTGATGCAAAGAATGAAGGTATAATTATTTTGGATTGTAATGATGGTTTTGTAAATATATTTCCAACACAAGAAGAACTAACTGTTGTTGATAAATATATATTAGATAAAGTCAACATTAATTCTAAATATTTAGAAGACTCTTTAACGCCAACAAAAACAATTGATGGGTTGGAAGTTAAAATTTTTGCAAATATAAATAACAGTAGTGAAGTAGAGTATTTGGAGAGTTCTTTTATTGATGGTATTGGATTATTAAGAACAGAGTTTTTATATCAAAATAGAAAATATTTTCCCACTATAGAGGAACAAATTGAAGTTTATAAAAGTATTGGTAAATCTAATAATAATAGACTTTATAATATAAGATTGCTTGATCTTGGTGGGGATAAACATCTTGATTGTCTAAGTCAAGAAACTGAAACAAATCCAGCATTAGGTGTTAGAGGAATTAGATATTGTTTAATCCATAATAACTTATTATATGATCAAATTTATTCCATAGTTAAAGCAAATATCTACAACGTACAAATAATGATTCCAATGGTTACATTCATCGAGGAATATGAAGAGGTTAAATTTATTTTAAATAAGGTTCAAGAAGAGTTAAATAATAAACAACATATTAAACTCGGAATTATGGTTGAAGTTCCTTCGGCTGCAATAATGATAGATATATTTGCAGCAAAAGCTGATTTTTTATCAATTGGAACTAATGATTTAACTCAATATTTATTAGCAATTGATAGGGAAAATAATCAATTAGCTAGTAAATTTAGTCATTTACATCCATCAATTATTAGAGTTATAAAAAACATTGTATTAAATACTACCAAATATAATAAACCATTATCAGTATGTGGATTAATGTCTGGTGATAAATATGGAGTTATTATCTTAGTTGGTTTAGGTATAGTTAATTTAAGTATGCCAACAAATAATATACTTGAAATAAAGTCTTTTATTAGAAAACTCAATTATTTAGATTGTGCCAATGCTGTAGAAATATGTGTAAATCTATTAAGCGCAGATGAAGTATTGCATTATTTAAAATCAAAATTCAGTAACTTAATGAAATGAATATGAAAGATTAAAAATGTTAGATAAATTTAAGAAAATACAGATTTTAGGTAAATCTTTAATGTTGCCTATTTCTTTACTTCCAATAGCAGGTATTTTATTAAGATTTGGGCAACCTGATTTACTTAATATCAAGTATATATCTGATGCAGGAGATACAATCTTTAGAAATTTACCATTATTTTTTGCAATAGGTGTTGCTATAGGATTTGCAAAAGATAGTCATGGATCTGCTGGATTGGCTGCAGCAGTTGGGTATTTAATAATGACGTCAGTTTTGCTTTCAATAAACTCCCATATAGATACTGGTGTAGTTGGAGGAATTTTAATTGGTATTATATCAGGACTATTATATAATAGATATAAGAACATACAGTTACCAGAATATCTTTCTTTTTTTGGGGGGAAAAGGTTTGTTCCAATTATAACTGGATTTGTTGCGGTTTTTATTGGAATAGTATTATCTTATATATGGCCTACAATTCAAAGTTTAATAGACATATTTAATCATAAATTGATAGAATTAGGTGGTATTGGGGTATTTTTGTTTGGTGTTCTTAATAGATTTTTAATTATCACAGGACTTCATCATATTTTAAATAATGCTATTTGGTTTATTTTAGGAGATTTTAAAGCTCAGAATGGTATAATATACCATGGTGATATTTCTAGATTTATGGCAGGGGATAAAACAGCAGGAATATTTACAACAGGTTTTTACCCAATATTTATGTTTGGCTTACCTGCAGCTTGTTTAGCAATTTATAAAAATGCTTTTGAGCAAAATAAGAAAAAAGTTGCAGGAATATTGTTTTCAATGGCTTTGACCTCCTTATTGACTGGTATTACTGAGCCAATTGAATTCTCATTTATATTTTTAGCACCATTTTTATATTTAGTTCATTCTATATTAACTGGAATTTCACTCTTTATTATGTATTTATTAAATGTTCATTTAGGATTTACTTTTTCAGCTGGTTTGATAGATTTTTTATTATTTTTTAAAATAGGGGTTCACTCAATTTATATTTTACCTATTGGTTTAGTATTTTTTGGATTATATTATTTTATATTTGATTATGTAATTAGAAAATATGATCTTAAAATACTTGGACGAGATGTTGAAAGTTCTCATGAGGTTAGTAGTAATGATTTAAATTCAATTAAATATATTGATGCTTTAGGAGGCCATGAAAATTTACTGTCAATAGATGCTTGTACTACTAGATTGAGATTATTATTAAATAATAATTCAAAAATAGATGTAATGGCTTTAAAAAGATGTGGAGCAAAAGGAGTAATTAATGTTGGTAAAGATGGACTTCAAGTAATAGTAGGCACAAAGGCTGAATTAATTGCATCTGAAATAAAAGAAGAGGTTCAAAAACTTTTAAACAATAAAGTTAATAATTTATCTGAGATAGATATATGTCACGTCCCACGATACTGTATACTATTTGAACCACGATAACTTGTATCAAGTTTTAAGTTAAAAAGATAGAGTAAAATTAAAACTATATTTTTTTAATAATAATAGTATGGATAAAACACACCCAC
>CANGJN010000142.1 GCA_947454215.1 Neisseriaceae bacterium
AACTCTAAATAATAACACTCCTTTAACTAATCAACTTTTAGATAATATATGGGAACAAAGAGAAGATTTAGATAATCAAAAAATTATTGCAGATTACTTAACTTCTAAACCTAAAATTCCAAATGATTATACTGTTGCTTGGAAAGTTGCTAGACTAGTATGTTTTATTGGAAATTATGGTTATGGAAAACCTGTATTTGTTGGTAAAACTGGAACTAACTTATTTCAATATGGTATTAATGCAGGTGAAATTGCCGTAAATGCAAATCCTAACGGTGCAGAAGGCTTATATTGGAAAGCTGTAGATATGGGGAGTTATGGATTAGCTGCAGGGGTTATAGCCTCAGCAATTAAAGCAGGACCTGGTATGACTGCATTACAAAAAGTTCATTCTTTAAATATAGAATATGATGGACATGGAGCTTCTAGAATACTAGGAAGATATTATCAAGAATTACCATTTTTATTTGGAGGAAGTAATTCTAAGGCAGAAAAATATTTGGTAGAGGCTACAGAGTTAGATCCTAAATATAGAAACAACTGGGTATTTCTAGGTTTATTTTATCTTGCGAGAAAAGATATGAAAAAAGCACTGGATGCCTGTCAAAAAGTTTTAACACTACCTGAAACAGTTGGCAAATATGAAGAGCAACGTTATACTGATGAAGCGAACAATTGTATAAATAAAGCTAAAAATTCTCAATAATATGCGAATAGCTCTTTATCAATTTAATCCAACGGTTGGAGATTTATCAGGAAATACTGATAAATTAATTAATGCTATAAATGAATCAACTAATAAAGGGTGTGATTTATTTGTCACATCCGAATTATCTATAACAGGATATTGTCCAGATGATTTACTGTTAAGAGAAAGTTTTTTAAAAGACTCTTTTCATCAGTTAAATAGATTATTAAATTTCAAAAAAATTAACTTATTAATTGGATGCCCTTATAGAATTTCCACTAAAACTTATAATAGTGTTTTTTATATTTCAAATGGAATTATTTCTGAACGTTACGATAAAATAAGTTTGCCTAATTATGGTGTTTTTGATGAACTTCGATATTTTGATAAAGGAAACACCTATAAGATTATTATTTTTAATAATATCAAAATAGGTATTTTAATCTGTGAAGATATCTGGACAAGTGATCATGTTATGCAGCTTAAAAATCTTGGAGCAAATTTAATTTGCGTATTAAATGCATCTCCATTTCGTAAAGATATTTTAGATAAAAGAATACAAAAAGTTAAACAAAATATAATGATTTCTAACATACCTATTGTCTATGTTAATCAAATTGGAGGACAAGATGATATTGTATATGATGGTAATTCCTTTGTTATAGATAGTAAACTAGAAGTCAAAATACTGATGCCGGCTTTTGAAGAAAGTTTAACTTTTATTGATGTCACTACAAGTAATAATGCTCTTAATTTCATATCAAATAATCCTCCACTTACTTATAATTCATTAGAATATTTATATAAAGCATTAACATTATCACTTAAAGATTATATACAAAAGAATGGTTTCAAAGGAGTTATTATTGGTCTATCTGGTGGAATTGATTCAGCATTAACACTTGCAATAGCTAACAATGCTTTAGGTAAAGACAATGTTATTACTGTTATGATGCCATCAAAATATACAAGTAAAATGAGTATTGATGATGCTTTTTTAATGTCTAGTAATCTAGGGGTAAAACATCATAGTATTAATATAGATACTGTTTTTACAGAGTATAAGAATTTACTTTCAGATATTTTTGTAAATCTTAAAGAGGACACCACAGAAGAAAACTTACAAGCCAGAATAAGAGGTGCTTTATTAATGGCTATCTCTAATAAGTTGGGGTATCTAGTATTAACAACCGGAAATAAATCAGAAATTGCAACAGGATATTGTACTTTGTATGGTGATATGGTAGGAGGTTTTTGTTTGCTCAAAGATGTTTACAAAACTGATGTATATAAACTTTCATGTTGGATTAATTCAGTCAAAGAAGTAATTCCAAATAGAATAATTACCAGGGCTCCAACTGCTGAATTAAATTTTAATCAAACAGATCAGGATGTACTACCTGAATATTCTATTTTAGATAAAATTTTATCATATTTGCTTGAGGATGGATTATCTAGTCAAGATCTTTTAGCATTAGGATACCCTGATGACGTTATTACCAAAGTTATAAGGTTATTGAATTTAAGTGAATATAAAAGAAAGCAATCAGTTATTGGCCCTAAAGTTTCTAATTCTTCATTTACAAAAGAGTGGCGATACCCTATTACCAATAAATATCTATTTTAAATTTTCTATACCAAGTTCCTTTCATTTATCAGGAGTAAATTTGTTAATTGTCACTATCCATTTTTAGAAACTATTGAATAATGTTCTGCTATATCGAGTAATATTTTTAATAAGTCTTGCGTCAAGTTATACCCATATTTAAATTGATTAAAAGCATTAACTGAAAACATTATTTTTATTTGCCAAAGATAATCTCTAATTAATCTCATTTCTCAACATTTACATCAATATAAATATGCATATGAAATAGACAATATTTAAAGATACAGGATATATATTTAAATCAACTAAATGCTTTGATTCTAGATTCAAACCATTAATTTTATAGTTACCAAAAATAACTTCAATTTTCCATAACTATATTCTTCAAATGGATTTTTCTTGATATTGATTAGCGATTATGCAACAGTCCTCCCTCCTTTTATTATTGCATGAAATAATTTTTGACCAAATATTTTACACCTTTTTTTCTTTAACATATAGCTGTATAAATTGCTTAATGTTAAAGGAACACTACCAATTTTTATATTTGTTTTTATATGTATAATAAAATTGATACTGACCAATCAAATGATAAATGAGTCAGAGAGAAACTACCTGAAAGCAATAAAATTTGCATAAGTTAGAGCAAAAATATGGATATTAGTTATTGAAATTCTTATCTTTTGTTTTTGCTTTTATGGTTACTACTCAGAAATGGTTAACAATTTGATTTGTATATAATTATCTCAATCTGGAAACAGATTTTATTCAGTAAATAATTTAAATAAAGCCATAAATACTTCATTATAAAAATTTATACAATTTAGTCAATTTTGATTTTTTACAATCAAAACAGTATGTTAATATATCTGAGTAGTAACAAAAAATATAGAATTTCTCGAGAAATGTTACTAAAAATTGCCAAATTTTATTCTCTTAGAGTTTATAAGTGTAAATTTATCAGTATTTTTAAAAAGTATGTTGAGTTCTTGGAATAATTGTAAATTGTTTCCACACTAAAAAAAACTTCAGTTTAATAAAGGTTTTTACAAGTTAAAGGAGTAAATTGATTATGAAATTTTTTAATAAATTAATAACCGGCTTTATCTCATTTTTAGGTATAACTTTAAATAAGTTCATGAAGAGAATTATTATAAAAATAATTTGGAGTTTATCTCCTATATATTTATGGGCACAATATCCATATGATTCTATTTTAGATGTGTTTAGAACTGATGGTGGTAAATATAAATGCAATG
>CANGJN010000143.1 GCA_947454215.1 Neisseriaceae bacterium
CAAATAAACGTTCAGGTGTATTTAATCCAGGTAAAAGGTTAGTAATTAAGTAAT
The DNA here is from genome assembly GCA_947454215.1 of Neisseriaceae bacterium. Lineage (GTDB taxonomy): Bacteria > Pseudomonadota > Gammaproteobacteria > Burkholderiales > UBA11063 > Aquella. Next base: position 55 of record CANGJN010000143.1, read on the forward strand.
AGAAATATTTTCTGATATTGTTTCTGAAGCAGGTAGCACTATCAGTATTTAACAGTATTTTTTCAGGATTATCTATTCCTTCACTACTGGTTCAGTTTTTGCGTACCAGCTCAAAATCCGAAACATCAATATCGACATTACGACCATTATAATATCTTAAAGAGATTTCATCCATGAATGTATCACAAGATCTTAAATACCCTAAATCCTCATAGGTCTCAGAAAATTTATTTTTTATAGAAATAGTTCCACTCAACTGCATATGAGCAATAAGAACACCAGCTTGTTTTTTTAGACTGAGTATATGAATTTCATACTTATTTCTTGAGGGATCTCTAGTTTGTAAAGTATAGATTCCTCTATCTAAATCGCTACAGGAAAAAGAATAAATTTGGTTATACAAAATTATAAATATTAAAATTTTTAGTTTCATAATTAACTCCTTATATTTAAATTATTGAAATTATACTATTTCCAGATTCTAAATAATCAACTAGTTGTATGAGTAAATTGTTACAATTTTATAAGGATATCTTCTTTATAAAAAATATTATCTATTGATAATGCTGTCTATAATTTATTCTTAATTAATTTCTGTTTCTTTATTCAAATAAACGTTCAGGTGTATTTAATCCAGGTAAAAGGTTAGTAATTAAGTAATAGAAATATTTTCTGATATTGTTTCTGAAGCAGGTAGCACTATCAGTATTTAACAGTATTTTTTCAGGATTATCTAATGAAAATTTATTTAAAAAGTAATCATAAATTGAGAGTAAATATTTGACATAATTAAATTAAAATTGTACCTATTAGCATTATAAACATAGAAATTTCATAACGATGCGATAACTCTATGTTTTTTCCACATTTAAAGCAACCATAAACTGTATATGGTGTGTGACAAATATTGATTCATTAATAAATAAAACTTGTATGTAATTGGTATATAACTGATATATTTTAGGATTTTTTTAAGAAATTATGTGGTGCATTTTTTTAAATATCAAGATCAAGTCTTTGTTTAATTTAATTAAAAATTCGTGCTAGGTTTTATTAGACTTTTAATAAAACCTAGTAGTGCCGTAAAATAGATTTCTTACATCTATTAGTAAATCTTTGTTTGATCTATATTTGATTTATTCTCTACTGATTACAATTTGGATATGGTGTTAGAATAAAAAAAATTAACATATTAAAAAAATTATTTATAAGGTTGTTATAAATTTATTGATCAAATACATCATGAAAGGTTTCAGAAGTTTTATTATCAAATACAGGAGAAAAAGCAACACCACTATCGGTTACGGAAGAAAGAACACTAAAAGTAAGATTACCAAAATTAGGGTTACTTGTGTTGTTTAATTGTTTAACCATGATTGCCCCAGGTATTTTGACAGCATCTCGTTGCTGTAAATAAGAGAATTGATAAACATGTGGTATCGTTGGATGCATATCTACATTCATATATGCAGTTATTGAGTTCACATTACTAACAGTAGCTAAAACCTCATTTATTCCATGTTCAAAACTGAAATTTTCTACAGTAAAACCTAAATATCCAGGGGTAACTTGATCGACGATTCTTAAGAAGGCGTAATCGTAAGCGACTTTATAGGGTAACATCGCATTTATATAATCATTAGGGTATGAAACTTTTAAAACCTCTGTTGTCCCTCTAGATTTTGCAGATACAAACATAAAATTTGTATACATATTACCATCATCATCTACTACGCAGTGTGCTGCTGTAAGTATTATATGCCATTCACCTATGGTTGTTGCATCGCATTTATGTCTGATCGAACCATCTTGATTAGAAAAATATAAAATTCCTGTATTCCAATCAGGTCTATTATCAATATTTAAATCTTGTGTTTTTAATACTTCAGAAGGGACATTAACAATAACTTTACCGTTAGAAAAACTTGCTGTTCTATAATTCCCTAAATATATGTTACTCATGCATGATTGTGAGTTATTATTATAATAAAGTGGAGGAGGGCATGCTACATTACTTTGCAGTTTTATATATAAATAATTCTGAAAGTTTCCAGCATCAATTATATTAAGGTTGTTATTAAACTTAAGAGTGCAAGCACTATCCTCATAAACTCCATTAACTGGACATTTATAATCAAAGTAATCATCCCTTAGATAGAATGCGGCAGGATCAGTATTCGCTAAGAAATCTGGATTCTGATTATCTAGTTTTTCTTGTGTTAATAAGTAATCTTGTGGATCAATCAAAGGTAGTTGGTATTGAGCCCAATATGTAGTAACATCACTTACTGTTTCAGTTATATTATGTACAGATTGTGCCAATGAAAAATTTTGTAATACTATTAGTAAAAATAGAATTTTTCTATATTGATATAGCATAATTATTTCCTATTATTAAATATAATTTAATCAAAAATAAGTATTTTTGTGACATGAGATATTCTAAGGTAGTAAATTTATATAAAATACTATCATAAAAATTATTTTGTATAAGATTAAAGATGTTGATAGGTTTTTTATTTATAAGAAACAAATCTTGGTAGATGTTTAAATTATTAAAAAAATTTAATTTTATGAATTAATAACTTTAAAAAATTAAATTATATCAATTTTAGTTAATTAAACATTATTTTAATCTTAAAATAATAAAAAAACTTTTTCTGACTCTTTATTTTAAAGATATATAGTTTTTTTTAAAGTATTATAGCAAGTTTTAAAATCAGAATTTATTAATATTACTTAATCGGATAGTAAATTTATGAGTTTTTAAATTATAATCATAAAAAGTAAAGTCATAAATATCTTCTCCATTTTTTGATGTTAATATATTTTTATTTGAAGATTTGGCACAGTAACTTGGGAGTAATTTAATTTTTTTATAAAATAAATGAGATTTATTTATATAGGGCTTATCATTAAAATAACTTACAGCCATTACTTCGGGTGGAGTTTTTAAGATTGTTGTTAGTTCATATTTAAAATCTTTAGTAAGAACAAGAGTTCCAATTTTTCCAAGTTTATATCTACCTTTTTTTGATAAATCTTGACAAGTAAAAGCATTTATTTGATGAAAAATAATTACTAAACAAAGAAAAATATTTCTGGTCAATTGTTTATATCCTTTAAAAAATATAAAGTTTAAATCATAAAGTAAATAATATTAACAATATGTTGTTAATATTATTTATCATATAAAGAATTTGAGTTTTGATTATGTGTATATTTTGTTCTCTAATCGAATTTAGTTGTTTTAATAAATTAAAATAAGTCATATACTTGTAATTTTAACATAGTTTTATAAATATAGATATTTAAATAATGGTTTTAGCAATAGATTGTATATTTTTTTATTATTATGTTCATTATATTTTAGATATATAATTTATTTACTTTATTTTATAAACAGTGATTTTAACTAGTAATCTAGGTAATTATTTGATCTAAGAATAAATAAATTACTAGTATTATAATCTTCTTAAAATATTATATCATAATTTTATA
>CANGJN010000144.1 GCA_947454215.1 Neisseriaceae bacterium
AAGTATTTCAAAGAGTTAAATACGCAACTTGTAACAGTTTTTATAAAGAGCAAAAAAATTTAGTTTTTTATTTTTATATTTATTTTAGTCTTAATGATAAAATATATAAAATTGATAAATACTCTAGGGAAGAAACAGAAGTTTTAGATAGGGAAGAACCAGAAGATTTAGATAGGGAAGAAACAGAAGTTTTAGATAGGCGTGAAATAGAAGTTTTAGCTTATAATATATATCAAAAAGCAGATTATTCACAATTTGTTTGTGAGGATGGTTCGTATAAGGTTTATAATAGAATAACTAAGATGCATGAATTTTTTAATTTGGATAAAGTTACTTTCTTTAGGCCTAGAATAGATATTATGACTCCAGACTTTTTAAAAGGTGAAAATGGAATTAAAGTTAGTACTTGTAAGGAGTTTAATCATATTTTAGAACGTTCAGTTGATAAAAGAATCTTTTTAAGCGAGGCTAATTCTTTTTATACAATGTATGCTATTAACCGTGCCCCCTTATATGGATACAACCCAATCCTTAATAATTATGGAGATGAGAACACGTTTGTTAATGTTTCATTTTTATATAAAGATGGTGTTTTTTCTAGGTTCAGTGAATGTAAGAATAATGAATTATTATTTAAAGCTGATATTACTAATAATATTCGTAGTATTGACTTACGAGATACAATGATTTATGTATTAGGTGATAAAAACCCACAATTCATTTCGCCACAAATTTTAGCGTCACAATATGTAAATCATATTTTTAATAATTGTGAAGAATTTAATCAATTTATTCGAAATCCTGATAATTTAATTAATGGCAACGTTTATTTTTCAGCGGAAAGATCGTTTTTTAGATTTGGATTAACTGGTGAATCTAATTTGCTTTTTACCTATTTGTATAATACATGGTACTCTGATAATTTAGAAAGTTATAAATATGAAAATTGTTTCCATACTTTCTTAACTCAAGATAAAATAAGATTTGCAGCCAAACTTGAAGATTTAGATGATAAACTCTTTGTTTTGAGTGAATTACATTTTTACATGAAAACTCAAGCACTTGAAGAGTCTTTAACTCTACCTTTTAATAAAGAGGAGAAACGGCTAGAAGGTGATACCATTTTGTCAGATACTCATTCCACAAAACTCAGAAGACATAATGCTGAAGAAGTTAATTATCAACATACAGCATCTTTTAGTGGTGTTGCACCACAATGAAGTAACAGTTTAATTATGATAATTATAATCAATAAACTATCCACATCTTTAAGTTTTTTAAATAGTTAAAAAGGTAAAAATAAAATTTATAAACTATTCACAATTTAAAATGTTTATGTAAATTTTTTAATAAAATTTATGGTGGTAATTAGAGTTTACCAATAAAAAAGTTTTTTAAATAGTGAATTTTTTGTGGTTTATAATTGAATATTATTTATATTTAAAAATTCATCGAAATATTAAGGGAATAAAAATGCTTACTAAAATGAAGGATTTAACAAAATTAGGTCAAAATATATGGTTAGATTATATTTCTTATTCATTATTAAATTCTGGGGAATTAGAAAAGATGATAAAAGATTTTGGTTTATCTGGAATTACTTCAAATCCATCAATATTTTTGAATTCTATATCATCCGATTCTTATTATCAAGAGAGACTAAATAAAGTAAAATCAACTAATATTACTCCAGAAGAAAGATATGAAGAGATTGTAATCGCTGATATAAAGAAAGCTTGTGATATTTTCTTACCACTTTATTGTTCATCAAAATACTATTTGGGTTATGTTAGTCTTGAAGTCTCACCCTTTATTGCAATGAATGCAGATTCAACAATTTTAAATGCAAAAAGATTATATGATAAAATTGATCGACCAAATTTAATGATTAAAATCCCTGCTACAGATCAAGGAATTATTGCAATGGAGAAATTAATCTTTTTAGGTATTAATATAAATATGACTTTATTATTTTCTTATGAAAGGGTTCTTAAAATATGGGAATCATATATAAAGGCTTTAAATGAGAGAGTAGCAAATAATTTACCTATAAATGCAATTAAATCTGTTGTTAGTGTATTTATTTCAAGAATTGATAATGAGGTAGATTCTTTATTGCCAATAGAATTAAAAGGTAAAACAGCAATTAGTTTAAGTAAAATACTCTATGATAAATATTTATCAATATTTCATGGAATAGCATTTCGTCAATTAAAATCATCTGGAGCAATGGCACAAGAATTATTATTTGCTAGTACTAGTACTAAAAATATAAATTATTCTGATGTATTATATGTAAATGAGTTAATTGGTAAAGAAACAATTAATACGCTTCCCATTAAGACAATAGAGTCTTTTAATGATCATGGCAGTGTTAAATTGAAACTAGGTGAGGATTTAGATCAAGCTAAAGAGGATTTTCAAAAAGTTAAGTCTATTGTCAACATACAAGATGTTTCTGCTAAATTAGAACAAAACGGGTTAAATTTATTTATTGAATCTTATAATGGTTTGATGAAGTTAATGAAATAAAACTATAATATGAATAAGGTTTTTAATTTTTATTCACCATCTAAACTTAATTTAGGTTTAAGGGTTATCGGAAAAAATAATAATAATTATCACTTATTAAACACGGTTTTTTGTTTTATAAATCTATTAGATAAAATAAAAATTGAAATTAATTATAATTCTGAAATTAAAATATTTAATACTATTTCTAATTGGCATTTTGAAACTGATTTAACTTACAAAGCATCTGTTATTTTAAAAAATTTTACTAATTCTCAAAATGGAGTTAATATATCCATTTATAAAAATATTCCAGTGGGTGCTGGATTAGGTGGAGGAAGTTCTAATTGTGCTACTGTTTTATATGCACTAAATAAAATATGGAATATAAATTTAAGTATCGAAGAATTACAAAGAATAGGTTTGTCTCTCGGAGCGGATGTTCCTTTTTTTTTAAATAAATATAATTCATATGCAACAAATATTGGTGAAGTATTAACTCAAGTTAATCTTCCTCCAAGTTATTTTGTTTTATTAAAACCAGATGTGTCAATTTCGACAAAATTAATATTTGAAAATTTAAATTTTCCAAATGAACTTTTACTACATCAAGTCACACCAGAGGAGTTATTATTAGAAAAAAAAAATGATTTACAAAATGTTATTATAGAATTTTATCCCGAATTAAAAAAAATTATTGATCATTTAAAGTTATATGGAAATCCTGTATTTACAGGGTCTGGAAGTGTTATTTATCTTCAGTATTTTAATTATTTTGATGCTAAAAAAGTTGCAAATATTTTAAGGATGTTGTATAATATCTATCTTGTTAAAGGTTTACAACAAAATCCAATTTTTCTAATTTAACCATAAATATACTAGGGGAGTCGCCAAGTGGTAAGGCATCGGATTTTGATTCCGACATTCGTAGGTTCGATCCCTACTTCCCCTGCCAAAGTATTAGTATAGTTTAAAATATTCATATGGGGTATGTTATATGCGTTCTTTTAAAAAATTAATGTTATTTACAGGAAATGCAAATG
>CANGJN010000145.1 GCA_947454215.1 Neisseriaceae bacterium
GCTTTTTTAAAAAATTAGATAAAATTATTATAAATTTAAATTTTATAATATTTTAAGAAAAACTGTTGGCATTTTTTACATTTAAAGAATAAACCGAGATGATTAAAACAAATTTAAGAATTATTAATAGAAACTATCAATATTATGTATTTCAAGTTGATATAAATTCAAAACCAAGTGAGATTGCAAATAAATTTTCAGATTTAAAGTTACATAGAATAAATACTAACCCTTTTTATTTATCTATAGAGGGTTGTTTTAATTTAGAAACATTAGGCTCTTTTGTTCTAAATATACTAGAGAGTGCTGAAGAGTTTGATATAAATATTTGTGGTATTCTAAAAAATGAAAATATCTTAACAAATGAGGTATATGGTGTTGCTGTTGTTGATTTACCTCAAGATGGTGTAAGTAATTTTTCAAGTACTTTGATTGTAGATTACCCAATTAGAGGTGGAATAAAAATTGAAAATGATGGCGATATAATTGTTACATCTTTTATATCTAATAGTGCAGAAGTAGTGTCTTCTGGAAATATTCATGTTTATGGTGTGGCAAATGGTAAATTAATTGCAGGTGTTAATGGAAATAGGAAAAGTAGAATTTTTGTATTAAAATTCAATGCCGAATTTGTTTCTATTGGTGGTCTATACAAGGTTTTAGATAATAAGTTATCCCCTAATATTCAAAATAAGTCTGTAATGTTGTATTTAGATGATAAAAATAAAATCATTATAGAGCCATTTAGTATTTAATATTTATTTTAAGGAATTGTATAATGGCAAAAACTATTGTTGTTACATCTGGCAAAGGCGGGGTTGGAAAAACAACAACATCTGCTAGCATTTCTACAGGATTAGCTTTACGAGGATATAAAACTGTAGTTATTGATTTTGATGTTGGTTTAAGAAACTTAGATCTCATCATGGGTTGTGAGAGAAGAGTTGTATTTGATTTCGTTAATGTTATTAATGAAGAAGTAAGTTTACATCAAGCATTAATAAAAGATAAAAGTTGTGATAATTTATTTATACTAGCTGCATCCCAAACAAAAGACAAAGAATCTTTAAATAAAGAAGGAGTAGCAAAAGTTATTAATGAACTCTCTAAGATGTTTGATTACATTATTTGTGATTCACCAGCTGGAATAGAGCAGGGGGCATACTTAGCTTTATATTTTGCAGATGAAGCTATAGTTGTTACAAATCCTGAGGTTTCATCTGTAAGAGACTCTGATAGGATACTTGGAATAATTGCTTCAAAATCAAAAAGAGCTGAAGAAGGATTAGAAAAAACTAAAACTCATTTATTGATTACAAGATATAACCCAGAGCGGGTTAAATTAGGTGAAATGTTGTCAATAAAAGATGTTGAGGATATTTTAAGGATACCTCTTTTAGGTGTTATTTTAGAATCACCTGATGTATTACAGGCATCAAATACTGGAATACCTGTAATTAATCAAAAAAATTCAAAGGCTTCTGAATGCTATAAGGATGCAATTTCTAGATTACTAGGGGAAGAAAAGCCATATCGTTATATTGAGGTAGAAAAAAAAGGTATTTTAAATAAAATATTTGGAGGATCAAGATGATGAGTTTCTTTGATAAATTTTTAAATAAAAAAAAACCACCTGCTACTATAGCTAAAGAGAGGCTACAGATTATTTTAGCTCATGAAAGAGTGTCTTTAGCTCCTAATTACAATAGTTCAAAACCTAATTGGATAGATTTAATGAAAGATGATTTGATGGAAGTTATAGCTAAATATACCAAAATAGGTAAAGAAGATTTGAAAATAAATATTGAAAAAAGAGATAATTTAGATTTGTTAGAAATAAATATAACCTTACCTGAACATCATGATGGAGAAGAATAGATGAGTTTACACAATAAACTAATTATATTAGGTTCTGGACCTGCTGGGTATACAGCAGCTATCTATGCTTCAAGAGCAAATTTGTCTCCTTTATTAATAACTGGAGAAGAGCAGGGCGGACAACTAATGAAAACAACTGACGTAGAAAATTGGCCGGCTGAGATGGATGGAAGTGTTTATGGACCAGTATTAATGGAAAGATTTTTAAATCATTCTATTAAATTTGGAGCTAATATTAAATATGATAATATAACTGAAGTTGATTTAAGTGTTAAACCTTTTACACTTAAAGGTAGCGAGGTTTATACTTGTGATTCTTTGATAATTGCAACAGGTGCTAGTGCAAAATATTTAGGAATTCCTTCAGAAGAAAAATACAAGGGTAGAGGTGTTTCTGCTTGTGCTACCTGTGATGGATTTTTTTTTAAGAATCAAGATGTTGTAGTAGTAGGTGGAGGCAATAGTGCTGTTGAAGAAGCATTATATTTGTCAAATATCTGCAACTCTGTTACTTTAGTTCATAGAAGAGATGTTTTTAAAACTGAAAAAATTTTAATTGACAGATTAAATAAGAAAGTATCCATGAATAAAGTTAAATTAAAAATTAATTGTACTATAAAAGAAATCATAGGAAATGAAAAAGAAGTCACTGGTGTTTTATTACAACATAACTTAGGTGAAATTGAAAAATTAGACGTAAGTGGTGTTTTTATTGCCATTGGTCATACTCCCAATTCAGATATTTTTAAAGGTAAATTAGAAATGGATAATGGTTACATTATAACCAAAGGTGGTAGACATGGTGAAAGTACAAAATCATCTGTAGATGGTGTATTTGTGGCGGGTGATGTTCAAGATAAAATTTATAGACAAGCGATTACATCAGCGGCAACAGGTTGTATGGCGGCTTTAGATGCTGAAAAATATTTGGATAGTTTATGTTGAGAATAGGTCAAGGTTTTGATTTACATAAATTGGTAGAAGGAAGAAAATTAATATTAGGGGGGGTATGTATTCCTCATTCATTAGGTTTACTTGGTCACTCTGATGCTGATGTATTAATTCATTCAATAATTGATGCGATACTTGGTGCTTTGGCTTTGGGTGATATAGGACAAGTATTCCCTGATACTGACAATAGATTTAAGGATGTAAGTAGTTGTTATTTGTTGAGGTATATTAAAGATAACTTTCTTACTACATCTGGTTACTCTATATTAAATATTGATTCAACTATAATAATAGAAACACCAAAACTTATGAAGTATATTCAACTTATGAGAAAAAATATAGCAGATGATCTTTGTATTCCGATCGACTCTATTAGTATAAAAGCTAAAACTAGTGAAAAAATTGGAATTGTAGGTAGAGGCGAAGCAGTAATATCTCAGGCTGTAGTGTTAATTCATAAATAAATTTATGAAAGAAGTTAAATGTTAAAGAACAAGGCGATTTTTATTATTCTGATGACGTTATCATTTTATATTGTCAATATTTATGGGGCTGAACCTATAAAGAATAATCCATCAGATAATACAGCCCTGCCAGTTGATGCAATTAGTAAGTTTGCTTTAATTTATTCAATAATGAAAAATAATTATTATAAGCCAGTAGATGATGATAAGTTAATAGATGGAGCAATATCTGGTATGTTAAATAACATGGATCC
>CANGJN010000146.1 GCA_947454215.1 Neisseriaceae bacterium
AATTGTAATTTATATTCAATTATTAAGATAATGCCAATTAAAAGTTAAAATTTTAGAGTGTAGTTTAGTTATTATTAAATATACATCAAAAAATGAGTATCTATTAAATATAAAAACATTTTTAAATTAATTTGATATAAAGAAATCAAATTTATCAATTAAACTTTTAAAATAGTTAATACATTTTAATCGTACTTTTCAGATTACTACGTTTGTTAAATTTAACTCTTTATTAGTATTATATCAAATATTATACAATTTTTTTGAGAAAAGAGTTAAAATATTTATGTCAAAAAAAAAACTTTTTGTTATATCAGCCTCTTCAGGTGTTGGTAAATCTAGTTTGATAAAAGAACTATGCAAAATTGATTCACAGTTGCAAGTTTCTATTTCTCATACATCTAGACCAAAGCGAAAAAACGAGATTGAGGGTGTGGATTATTATTTTATAGATGCCAATGTATTTTCAAAAATGATTAGTGAAAACAAGTTTGTAGAGTATGCTCTTGTTTATGATAATTATTACGGAACGCATATTGATATTTTAAATAATATTAAAGATGGTAAAAATGATATTATATTAGAAATAGATTATCAGGGAGCAATGCAAATTAAAAAATTATTTCCAGATACTATTTTAATTTATATTTTACCTCCTAATTTAAAAGAAGTTGAAAAGCGTTTAAAAAAAAGAAATACCGATAATATTGAAGTAATAAATAAAAGATTGAAAGTTATTGAACAAGAAAATTTGCATTCAGTAGATTATAATCACACAGTTATCAATGATAATTTTAAGAATGCTGTTTCAATACTATATAGTATAATAAAATCATATCGGTAAAGTCTAGTTTTAAATAATTTAACTGTAATTAAAATAATTTAAATTTTACAAAATCATAAATTTTATTGTATAATATCTATAATGATTAATATTATTTACATAATTTTTTTATAAAGGATTTACAAATGGCACGTATTACTGTAGAAGACTGTATGGAAAATATTCCTAATAGATTTGATATGACCGTAGCAGCTTCAATAAGGGCCAGACAAATTGAATCTGGAAGTAATTCTTTATTATCTAATCTTGAAAATGATAAACCAACTGTACTAGCTTTAAGAGAGTTATCTGAAAAATTTATTTCTAAAGAAATATTAAATTCAGTGGAATAATATAATTTTATAGAAGTAAACTATGTCTTTAGATTATGGTATATATAATAATTTAGTCAATAATAAAATAGATGAATTATTAAAAAATGTAAGTCTGAGTTTAAACTCAAAACAATATGAGGTCATAAAGCTTGCAATAAATGTATCTAGTCACGGACATAAGCATCAAAAAAGAAAAAGTGGTGAACCATACATAATACACCCATTAGAAGTAGCAAATATTGTAACTAAATGGGGTATGGATATGCCAACAATTGCTGCTGCTATAATGCACGATACAATAGAAGACACTGCTATTACTAAGGCAGACTTAAACCAAATTTTTGGTCTCAATATTGCTGAACTTGTTGATTCAGTAACGAAATTAGATAAGTTAAATTTTGATTCTGAGGAATCTGCAAATGAAGAATATTTCAGAAAAGTAGTTCTTTCTATGGCCAAAGATTTAAGGGTTATAGTTATAAAGTTAGCAGATCGTTTGCATAATATCCAAACTTTAGAATCAATGTCTAATATTAAGCGTAAAAGAATTGCAAAAGAAACATTAGAAATATATTTTCCTATAGCAAATAAAATTGGCCTTTACAATATTAGTCTCATTTTAGCTGATGAAAGTTTTCGTCATCTTTATCCATATAGATATAAAGTGTTATCAAATGCCATATTAAAAGCAAAGCAGATTAGAAAGCCTTTAATCAATTCTATTCTTATTAATATTGAAAATGCGATGAAGTCTAATGGTATTAATGGTAGAATTATATGTAAAGATAGAAGTATATATAATATTTATTTATCTATGAAATCTTTAGGCCAAAGTTTCAATAGAATATATAATATTTTCGAAATAAAAATAGTAGTAAAAAAAAGTTCAGATTGCTATATGATTTTATGGGTAGTTCATAGTTTATATCAGCCTTTACCAAATACATTTAAAGATTATATAGCAATATCAAAAAGCAATGGTTACCAATCACTACACTCAACATTGATGGGGCCTAATGGGACTCCAATACAAATACATATTAGAACTGAGAGCATGGATCAAATTGCCGAGAATGGAATATTAACATATTGGTTAAAAGAACATTATTCTGATGCAGAATTTGTAAACCCATTTTCTGGATCAAAAAATTTAATTAATAATATACTTGATATTCAATCTAGTACTTTTAGTGCAAATGATTTTATGAGTAGTTTAAAGTCTGATTTAATTCCTTCAGATATATATGTATTTACACCCAAAAGTAAAATAATTTTATTGCCAAGAGGTGCTACCGTTTTAGATTTTGCATACTCAATTCATAGTGATTTGGGAAGTCATTGTCACCATGCTTTAGTAAATAAAGAAAAAGTGAATCTAAACCATAAATTAAAAAGTGGAGATATAGTTGAAATTATATCTTATGAAAATGTTGAGCCTAGTGAAGACTGGTTATCACTAGTGGTTACTGGAAAAGCAATAAGTAAAATTAAACAATTTTTTAAAGAACAAAAATTCGATGAAGATGTCAATAAAGGAAAAATATTGTTAGAGACAACCTTAAATAATTTTGAACCAACTTTTTTAGAGAATAAAAATTATTTAGACATTATTTTACACAAGACCCATAGTAAGTTTTCAAAAGATGATTTTCTTCATAAAGTGGGAACAGGAAATTTGAGCATACTTAATGTAATTAAAAAACTATTAAATATTCAAATAGAATCGGTATTGAATATTAATTTAAGAAACTTTAATTTACCAATTTCAGCAGATCAAGAGTGCTTACCTTTACCCGGCGAGATTGTACTAGGTAAAATTAATAAGAAGTGTGAATTAGAGTTGCATAAACTTGATTGTAAAGAAATAAAAAAAAATTCACTTGATTTTTTTACAAAAGTAATTATAACTAATAATGACAATAAAACTTTTTCTTCTAAAATACAAATTATTGTTCCGAATGAACCTGGAATTTTTGCTCGAGTTTCTGGAATTATGTGGAGGAAAAATTTTAATATGATTGAAATTTCGCAGCCAATAAATAGTGGGAAAATAGCATATGTACACACAACAATATGCGTTAATGATATAAACCAAGTTAAAGATTTATTAAAAACACTACAGCATAAAAGTTTTATTTTTAATGCTATGTTAGTTTAAGGATAACAAAATGAAAAAAAATACGAAAAATATGAGTAAAGATACTTTTGATAATGAAAACAATAACCATAATTATATTCCTATAATCCCTTTAAAAGATATGGTTATATTGCCAAATATGATTACACCATTATTTATTGGTCGAGAAAAGTCAATTAATTCTTTAGAAATTGCAGCTAAAAAAGATAATATAGTTTTTTTATTATGTCAAAAGGATCC
>CANGJN010000147.1 GCA_947454215.1 Neisseriaceae bacterium
GAAAATTTTATTTAGTTACATATTCTATATTACTCAGAAATATTTTAATAATTAATATAGTAATCTAAAATTTTATTAGTCAATTTAAGGTGAATATTTAAAACTATTTTAGTATTAAATAAGAAATTATTTATTGAATATGTATGTAACATAATCATATTTAATTAATAGGCATCTCTTTGAATAAAATTAATTCTATTTATAATATATTGGCAACATCAAATAAATTTCTCTAATTCTAAGTAACATTAAGGATATAAATTTTAATAAAAAACTTAATTATTTTTATGGTTTCATTCTTTAATTATAATTTATTTATCCACTTAAAGAATTCTAATAACTAAAATATATCTTTGAAAGACTTTTTTATGAAAAAATATTTATTCATGACATTAACGTTTTATACTATTCTATCTTTAGCAAGTGATTTTTCAGAATTCCAAAATTTTGACAATGTCATAAACATAGGAATTGGAACTCAAAAAGATGAGTCAACCAATGTTAATGGTTTATCTAGCAATACAGCAACTTTTACCACATATACACTACAAGGGCAACGTATATTAAATATGGGAATATATATAGATGTATTAGCTAATCTTACAGATACCTCAAATAAGAGCCCATCTGCGATTAATTATTATGGAATAAATGGTAAATTAGGTTATTCATTCCAAGTGGCTAATGATCATTTACTAATAATTCCATATCTTTATTCAGGATTAAATAACAATGGTTTATTTAGTTATAATCTTGGACAGGGAACTGTAAATACAAATTCAAATGCTTCAAATCTTTACTATTTTACTGTAGGTTTTGGAGAAAGATTTGAATATCGTATAAATAAATATATTTTACTTTATGCTGATCAAAATTTTTTATATAATATTGATCAATCTCCTGCATTATCAGGAACAACTCAACCACAAAATTATAATTCTTTTATTTCCTCAGTAGGTGCCAAATTTAATTTAGTCGATTTATTTCAGCTTGGTGTTATGGGATTTTATACTAACTATCAATCTCAATCATCGAATGTACCAATTTCTGGATCTTCAGCTTTAGCCATTTCGCAACCTCAGTCCTCAGCAGGAGGAATGGTGACAATAGGATTAACATATTAATTATAACTAATTTATCATTATTAATAAATTTATATTTAATTATTTTATTAAATACATTTGGACAATATAAACCAATAAATATTCTTCTATTATTAGCATAAATAACTATATTTTTTATAAAATTTTTCCTGCTTACACTTATTATGACGCAAATTTTTAAAAAAAATTTAAATAACTAAGTAATTTTATGCTATAATTTTATTTATTTACTATTAAGTGACTTTCATAAAGTGGAAATAATGAGATATATATCGAATTATTACTTAATTTATTTAAAAACTTAATCTTAAAAGCGACAACTACAATTTTAAAATAGTTATAAGTGCTTATAGTTTTATACTTAATATAATCTAAATAAAATTTTTAAGTTTAAATAAAATCATTAAAAGATTATTTTCATTTATAAAAAAATAATAGTTAAACATTTTATTAATTTAATATAGTTTTATTGTTCAGTACATATAATTTTTAAAATATTTTACCTTTATTTCATAGGAATATTCACATAATTTTTAATTAAAATAACTATTTTATTTTTATTTTAAATTATGTCTTATGTCAATTTTTTACTTTTTTGCAATTTAAACTATAATTATCTATGGATAATCTTGTAGTAATTTTAATTTTTTTAATCCATTTTTACAATTTAACTTTATGTAAAATTTTTTTGTTTTTTTGAAAGGTTTATATATGAATAAATATATTTTTAGTATTTTGGCTATGTCTTCTTTAAGTACTTTTGCTGCAGATTTATCTGATTTTCAAGCATTTGATAATGAAATTAATGTAGGATTTGGTCTTCAACAAGATCAATCTACTCAACCTGATAGGAGTGGAAGTTCTACAATTGGAAATAATCAAGTATACTCTTTAGAAGGGGAACGTATCCTTAATAATGGAATATATATAGATGTATTAGCTAATATGGCTTTTACTAGTACTCCAACAAATAATCAAGTAAATCCTGTCATATCAAATTATGGGGTAAATGGTAAAGTTGGTTATGTTTTTGAAGTTGCTAATACTCATTTATTACTTACTCCATATGGTCTTTTAGGTTTGAATAATAATGGTTTACAAAGGTTAAATACTGCAACTCAAGCAGTTACGTATAATCCTTCTTTAAATGTAGGTTATTTCTATACCTATGGGTTAGGTGGAAGAATAGAGTATCGCATTAATGATACTATACTAGTTTATGCAGATCAAAATTATATGATGAGTTTAGATCAAACTCAATATGGTTCATCTTCAAATGCTATGCAAAATTATAATTCAGCAATGTCTACTTTAGGTGCAAAATTTAATTTAGTTGATTTATTCCAATTAGGTGTAAGAGCAATGTATACAACATATATGCCTCAAACATCAAATTCAGGTGGTACAGGAATAACACTAGCTCAACCAGAATCCTCTATGTCTGCAATGGTAACGTTAGGATTAACATTCTAAATTAATTCATCAAATAAATATAAAGACAACATACTATTTGTCTTTATATTTATTTTACCACTATACTCAATAATTTATAATTTACAAATTTTTTAAATAATCGTATTAAGAAATCAAATTTGATTAAATATTAATTTATCTACCTATATAAGTATGATTATGAAGTATATATTCCTTAATGAAGAAATAAAGCATTCGATTTGTAAAACAACCAACCAATAATATATAAATTTATTTAGCTATAAATTAGAATATTTGTAATGGATATTATTAAGAATTTTTAAATACATATTTTACTAATTATCAACACAAAATAGCCCATTGTATATTGTACATTACGATAAATACAACTAAACACAAAAACTTATTAACTCAATAAAATGCATACACTAACTCTATCTAAAACAACTCCAACAACTTAAAGTCTTCATATTTTAGTTAAAATTCAAAATTTCCATAATTTAACCGACATTCCGCACTTCTTTTTAAAAATATCACTTAATATATTGATTTATTTTATTAATTTTTTAATAAAATAAACTGCGGAATGTCGGATTTAATACACTATCCTAATCTATCCAAAATTTTTTAGTCATATATTAAATATGTTAAATTTCATGTTTCATTTATAAAAAGGTAATAAAATTTTAATTTATATTTTCTAAAATTTATCATTACAACAGTGAATAAATTTTAACTTTATCTATTTTTTATAATACCAGTTTATAGTGTTATACCATTTCTCTAATTAGTTTTACCAGATATAAACTTATTTTTTTATTACAGAAACTTTGAAAATGAACTTATATTTTAAATAAATTATGAAAAAAGTAACTTTATAATGGGGCAATTAAAATAGGGAAATGGTATAAGGTATCGCTTAGAAACTCTTTATGAGTTGTAGAATA
>CANGJN010000148.1 GCA_947454215.1 Neisseriaceae bacterium
ATAGACCTAAAAGCGATGGAATGATCCCTGAATTTTTAAAAGATGAAAAAGAAATTAGAGTTACAACTTGTGAGAGCTTTAGCGATATTTTTAAATCTTCAATTGATAAAAGAATCTTTATAAAGGATGCTAATTCTTTTTATACAATGTATGCTAATCAAGATGAACCCTTGTATGGATATAGTCCATTCCTTTATATCTATTATGATTATGGAAAAAAGTTTAGTAAATTTTCATTTTTGTATGAATTTGGTAAATATTTTATATTTAAAGGATGTGAAGAAAATAAACTATTATTTACAGAGAGAGGTGGTAAAGAAAATATGCGTAGTATGAATTTACAAGATATAATTCTTTATAAACTAGATAAAGACAACTCACAATATATTTCGCCGCAAATTTTAGAAGATAAATATTACAAATATAAGTTTAATAATTGTGAAGAATTTAATAGTTTTTATCAATATCGTGATAGTTTAATCAATGGTTTTGTTTATTTTTCAAAGAATGATATGTTTTTTAGATTTGTAAACCATCATTATTCGTTTTCTACTTATTTGTATAATACTTGGAACTCTAATGGTTTGTTGTCCAATTATGATTTTAAAGTATTTACATTTTTATATTGTGATCATAGTGATGGATTTTTTGATAGACTAAGATTTTTTTCTAATTATGGTAATGATTATATATTATTTAATTTGAAGGAATTACACTTTTACGGTAATTATGAAAACCCTTTCCCCCCAAAAAAGCAACAATTAGAAAGTGATACAGAGTTGAGAAATGTTCCTGGCACAAAAATCAAAATACAACATTCTACAGAGGAAAAAGAGACCAAATTTTGAACATCTTGTAGTGGTGTTGCTTCACAATGAAATAATAGATAAATTACGATTTACAATGATAAATTTATTAAAAATCATTTTTTATAAAATTTTGATTTAGCATTATCCTACATTCCGCAGTTTATTTTATTAAAAGATTAATAAAATAAATCAACAAATTAAGTCATATTTATATGTGTAATAAAAATATTAATTTTATTAAATACGATAAAATCTACATTTATAAACTTATTTTAAATTAAAAGAATATTTGATAATTTTCAAAAATTATATATTAATGTAATTAAATCAAAATGTTATATTTTTAAACAGAAGTGCGGAATGTCAGATATAAAATAATATACTTTTTTATTAAAAGTTGTGAACTTGGGTTTATAAATAGAATTGTAACTATAAGTTTTTTTGGGGATATATTTATTATGAGTAACTCATTAGAAATTAACCAAGTAGATGAACTATATTTTCCTAATATAATTCCAGATGAGGAATTAGTAATACAACAAAATAATTATGAAAATATTGTGAATCAATTTAAAAATAATAATTTAGAAACTTGGAAAAAATTAGCGTTAGAAAATTTAATTTGGGAAAAACCATTTACTAGAGTTTTAGATGATAGTAATGCACCTTTTTATAAATGGTTTGATGATGGAGAGTTAAGTATTTCCTATAATTGTATCGATAAACATTTAAAACATAATTCCAATAAAGTTGCTTTTATTTCAGTAGATAATGAAGGGTTATCTACTGAAATAAATTATAAAGAACTGCACTCAAAAGTTTGTCAACTAGCAAATGGACTTTTATCTCTTGGTTTAAAAAAGGGGGATAGGGCAATAATTTATCTATCTCATAGTGTAGAGACAATAATTGCTATGCATGCCTGTATTAGAATAGGGGTTATTCACTCTGTTGTTTTTGCTGGATTTTCAGCACAAGCATTAAGCGATAGAATAAAGGATATTGATTCTTCAGTAATAATTACCGCTAATGGTCAGAAGAGAGGCGATAAGACTATCATAACTAAAAATATTGTCGATGAAGCTTTAGCTATTTTAAATAATGAACATAACAACAAAAAGGTAATTGTATTAAATAAAATTGAAATTCAGATAAATATGAATAAATTTATAGATATTTGGTGGCATGATTTAACTATGAATATGGACAATAGAATTGAACCAATTGTTACAGAGAGTGAACATCCTTTATTTGTATTATATACTTCTGGTAGTACGGGAAAGCCGAAGGGGGTAGTTCATAGTAGTGCAGGCTATCTACTGGGTGTTATCCATTCTCTTAAATTAGCATTTGCTGTGAAAGATGATGATATATTTTGGTGTACAGCAGATACAGGGTGGATAACTGGTCATAGTTACAGTTGTTATGGTCCATTATCATTAGGAATAACCCAAGTTATTTATGAGGGAATTCCAACATATCCTAATCACTCAATATATTGGGATATAATTCAAAAGTATAAAGTTACAGTTATTTATACTGCACCAACAGTGGTAAGACTTCATATTAAATTAGATTCGCAATTACCCAGAAATTATGATTTATCATCACTTAGATTAATTGCTATATGTGGTGAACCTATAAACCCTGATGCATGGAAATGGTTATACTCAGTAGTAGGAAATAATTGTTGTTCTGTTTTAGATACCTGGTGGCAAACAGAAACAGGTAGTGTGATTATAACTCCTATTTCTAATGTAACAAAACTTAAAGCAGGATCTTGTACTTTTGCAATACCTGGTATAGATATTGGTGTTATAAATGATTATGGTGAGTTGTTAAATAATCAGACTAAAGGATATTTAGTTATTAAAAATCCTTTTCCATCTCAAATAAGAAATATATGGCAAGATAGTTCAAGATTCTTAAAAACATATTTTATTAAGCAAAGTACTGGAGAGTTTTATTACTTAACGGGAGATTCATCTATTATTGATAAAGATGGATATTGTTGGATTGTTGGTAGAACTGACGATGTGTTGAATGTATCAGCACATAGGTTAGGTTCTGTTGAAATAGAATCAGTTGTAGCAATTCATTCTAATGTTGCAGAATGTGCTATTGTAGGGGTGCCTGATGAAATAAAAGGGCAGGCTATTTTTTTATTTGTAGTTTGTAAAGAAAATATTTTAGACACTAACCAAGAAAATCAGAATATTATGAAAAATGAAATTATTCAATTAGTTGCTAAAAAAATAGGTCCGATCGCTAAACCAGATTATATAAAATTTTGTGAAAACCTTCCTAAGACTAGATCTGGTAAAATAGTACGTAGATTGTTAAAGGATATTGCTTGTGGTGTCGAGATTAATCAAGATATTAGTACCTTAGAGGATCAAAGTGTAATTTCTATATTGAGAAATAATTAAATAATTTTAAATTAATTGGTTACTACTCAGTAATATTAACATACTGTTTTGATTGTAAAAACTCGAAATTGACTAAATTGTATAAATTTTAATAATCCAGTATTTCTCAAATTATTTAAATTATTTACTGAATAAAATCTATTTTACGATTGAGATTATTATATACAAATCACATAGTTAACCACTGCTGAGTAGTAATAATTAATGAAGAACTAAT
>CANGJN010000149.1 GCA_947454215.1 Neisseriaceae bacterium
AATATTTTGTTTAATCTTAATTATTGAATTAACTGGTTGTGGTTTATGGGGGCCAGATTATGTTAAGCCCAAAATTTCTCATTCAGATAAATGGAGAAGTAATGATTCTTCAACCATATCTGGTGGAGATACAGATATTTCAAGTGTTGCTTGGTGGACACAGTTTAATGATGTACAATTGAATAATTTAATAAAAGATGCATTGAAAAATAATAATAATATACAACAGGCTGTTGGTAATATTATTCAGGCTAAAGGTTATTTAGAACAAGTTAAATATTCGTGGATTCCAACATTGTCTTCAAATCAGGGATATAGTTCCTCTAATTCTTTCTCTAGTCAGTTAAATAATCAAACTGCTAGTGCTACGATTGGTGGAAATACAGGGTATTCAGTTGGTCTTATTCCATCATATTCTCTTAATGTATTACAATTATTAAGAACTCAAGAGGCAGCAAAAGCATCATTAATGCAAGTGAGGTATACAAAAAATGCACTAAGATTAACTGTTTTAAGTCAAATAGTCGGTAGTTACTTTACTTTAATTCAGCAAAAATATTTATTAGATCTTCAAAATCACTTGGTTCAAGAAAATTTAGATATATATAACTTGGCAAATCAACAGTATAAAGAGAATTATATTTCATTATTTACTTTACAAAATTATTATCAAATATATGAAGCTTCAAAGGCACAAATACCTATACTTGAGAATAATATAACACAAACTGAAAATGCCATACAAGTTTTAATTAATAAAAGTCCAGCAAAAGTTATTACAGGTTCAAAATTTGAAAATATTTCTACTAGTGGAATAATTCCTGTTAACCTTCCTTCCTCAGTTTTAAAGTTTAGACCTGATGTTATGGCAGCGGAAGAACAACTGATTGTTGCTAATGCAAATATTGGAGTTGCTACCTCTTTTTATTTTCCAACATTAAGTTTAACTACAGGTGTAGGATCTGCAACAACAACTTTAACTAATTTATTTCAGGGAACAGATAGTTTTTGGCAAATAAAGTCATTTGTAAATTTACCATTCGCCTTTTCACAATTTGGTCAAATTAAATCGGCAAAAGGTGCGTATTATTCTGCATATTATAACTATGCTAATACTATAAGAATTGCTTTGCAACAAGTTGATACTGGTCTTTCAGCTCATCAGACATTATCAGATAATTATAAAGATTTGTTAAGTTTCTATGAAAGTGTTAAAGTAAGTTATAATTTGAGCGTAGAAAGTTTTACTCAGGGTTATTATAATAAATTGCAAGAATTAACCGTAAAGGTGCAATTAGACAATGCAAGTATTTCTTTGGCTAATGCAAAATTACAGCAGTTGCAGTCTATTGTTAATCTTTATCAAGCATTAGCTGGTGGATATAATGTGAATAACACTGAGAAAGAAAATATATTTGGTGATGCTAGAGATTCTAGTAAATAATCCTTTTTATTTAGCAGTTAAGAATTCATTGACATCATTAAATAATTTTTTTATCAAATTTTTAGGTTAATTTATAATACCATTTTTAATGCAGGATATTGAAATTCAATATATCTAAGCTTTAATCAATTAATATGTTATATACTACTGAGAGGTAACAAATAATCTCAAATAATAAGGAAAAAAAATGTTAAAAGTTATTTTATTGGGAGCACCTGGAGTTGGAAAAGGGACTCAGGCTAAATTTATATCAGAAAAGTTTAATATTCCACAGATTTCTACTGGAGATATGCTAAGAACTGCAGTCCAGGAAAATAATGAACTTGGAAGAATGATTAAGTTAATTATGGATAAAGGTCAACTTGTTTCAGATCAGATAGTAGTTGATTTAGTTAAAAAAAGAATTCAAAAGCAAGACTGTGTTAATGGTTTCTTATTAGATGGATTTCCACGAACAATTAATCAAGCCAATAGTTTGGCAGAAGCTGGTGTTTGTGTTAATAAAATTATAGAAATTTATGTTCCTTTGCAAGATATTATTCAAAGATTATCAGGAAGAAGAATACATTTACCATCAGGAAGAGTTTATCATATTCTATACAATCCACCTAAAATTCAAGGTGTTGATGATGACACAGGAGAAAAACTTATTCAACGAGATGATGATAAAGAGGAAACAATAAAAAATAGGTTGGAGGTTTATAAATTACAAACTGAACCATTAATAAATTATTATCAACAAAAAAATATTGATTATTATAAGATTGATGGCAAACCAGAAGTTTTAAATGTTAGAGACTCTATATTTAAAATATTAAATACACCAACATATCTCAAAGATTAAAGCATGTTAAATAATGATTCTTATTTTAGTATACAATGGCCTGCTATGCCAGGTATAAGAACATTAATTTCGTATAAGTATAATAATCTTAATTTTAATCTTAGGGATAAAGCTAATACAAATGGTATTAAAAATAGAGAGACTCTAGAAAATCATTTGTTAAAGAAGGTATTTTGGTTAAATCAATTACATTCGAATATAGTTACTGATTTGGATAAAAGTATTATAAAATTAAATGCTGATGCATCTTTTACACGGCAAAAAAATAAAGTGTGTGTATCTTTAACAGCCGATTGTGTACCATTATTATTAACTAGTACATTAGGTTTATTTGTTTCTGGAATTCATGCGGGTTGGAAGGGTCTTCACTCTGAAATTATAGCAAATACTATAAAAAAAATAAACTTACAAACAGATCAAATATTATGTTATATTGGACCTAGTATCTGCAAAGAACATTATGAAGTAAGTAATGATATTTTATTAAATTTTAAGGAATTGAGTGAAAATTATAGATTATTCTTCTGTGAAATTAAGAATAATAAGTTTTTATGTGATTTAAAGTCAATAGCTAAATTTCAACTATTGTCGTTGGGAGTTTTAGAGCAGAATATATTTGTTTCTAACGAATGCACTGTTTGTAATAATGATAAATATTTTTCTTATAGAAAAGAGAATAATAATGGATCATATGGAGTTTTCGCCAGTTGCATTTGGATGGAGTGATAAGCCTAAAGTTGGATGATATATGATTGATAATAAACTAAATAAAAATCAAATTAGAAAAATAGTTATAGATAAAATCAGTTGCTTAGATAAAGTTTATATTCAAAATTTTCAAAATTTTATATTTGAAAAATTAGTCCCAGTATTATGTAAATTTAATGCTATTGGGGTTTACCATGCAGATAAATATGAGTTTGATCTAAAACCAATAATAGAGTTTTTAATAAGAAAAGATATTAAAATTTATCAGCCTGTAGCTTTTAGAAAATCAAAATTTATGTTATTAGAGGAATACGAATCTTCTAAGACAAAGATTTTTAGTCCAGATAACTATAAACCTAAATCCGACATACAATGGAATAATTTAGATGTAATAATAATTCCATTAATTAGTATTGATAAAATGGGAAATAGAGTTGGAAAAGGTTATGGAT
>CANGJN010000150.1 GCA_947454215.1 Neisseriaceae bacterium
AGATAAAATATTTTGATTAATTCCACATCCTTCATTGCCAAAAATCCAAGCATTTGCCACCTTTAAATTTATATTGTAAATGCTTTCTCCATTACCTACAACCGTTGCTAATATTTGGTTTTTATATTTATTAAGAAATGAAATTAAATCATGTTGAATATAAAAGTTTATTTTAAATATAGCTCCCTGTGTTGCTCTTAATACTTTAGGGTTATAAATATCTACACAATTTTTTGATAAGATAATATTTTTAATTCCAGATGCTACTGCTGATCTTACTATGGTTCCTAAGTTACCAGGGTCTTGGATTTCATCTAATAAAATACAATCCTCAGTGTAATTTGATTCAACAATTTTTTTGTCACTAAATTTTATAAGACCAAAAATATCATAAGTTCCATCTGATAAACTTATTTTATTTATTATCTTAGTACTTACTTTATATGATGGTGCAGTTAAATTTGTTAATAATGTAGCATACTTATCTAGTTTTGTTTCATCGACAAATATTTTTAACAAAACTCCAGATTCATTTAGATCTAAAAAACTATGGTCTCCGCTAATTACTGCTTCTTTATTCTTATGCCGATAGTCAGAGTTTGAATATAATTTTTGTAAGTGTTTAATTAAGGAGTTATCTTTAGATGATATAGAATACATTCAATGATGAACCTTTCTTGGTAAAATTAAAACTAATCACATCTAAATTCCTATAAGAGATTTGATAAACTTTAAATCATCTACTAAAGTTAATTTTATATTAGTATTACACCCTTGAACTAATTTGATTTTATAACCTAATTCCTCTATACTACTTGCCTCATCAGTTAAATTCTTTAGATTTTTAGCGTAACTTAAAGCCTGTTTAAGTAAACCAAATCTAAACATTTGCGGTGTTTGAGCTAGGTATAGCGAATTTCTGTCTAATGTACTCATAGTTCCATCACTAGAGATTTTTTTTATAGTATCTACAATAGGTACTGCAACAATCCCTCCTACATTATCATTTTTAACTGTGTTAATTAATCTCATAACAATTGGTTTAGTAATACAACATCTAACAGCATCATGAATCATAATCCAATCATCATACTGAGAGTTAATTTGAAATAATCCATTATAAACAGACTCAGATCTAGTCTCTCCACCAACTCTTAAAATATTTATTTTAGAGGAAATTTTTTTATATCTATCAATGTATTTATCTTCTTTTTTTACCACTATAAAAATATTATCGATTTGGGAAATTTCTAAAAAAATATTTAAGGTATGTTCTAATATAGTTATATCTTGTAAATGAACATATTGCTTGGGTATCTCTACTCCAAATCTAGATCCAGAACCAGCACATGGTATTAATAAGTTTATTTTATTATTCATAAATATCCTTAAATTTAATTGATACTATTTTTATTATACCATTCACAATTACCTTTAGAAGATGAATGTAAATCCTTTAAAATTTGATTATGAACATTAATTTCTGCCAAGCTTGGTTTAATAACCATTAAGTTTAAATTTAAAGTGTCAAATTTATTAAATTTGCCATCCAAATTTGTTGAGTTGTTCTGTTTTTCATCATGAAATGATAATAAACTAGTATTTTCTTCAGTTAGTTTTAAATATACTTCTGCTAATAATTCACAGTCAATCAATGCACCATGAAACTTTCTTTTAGTTTTATCTATCTTAAATCTATCACATAAAACATTTAAGGAGTTCTTTGCTCCAGGATATTTACCTCTTGCCATTATTAAAGTATCTATTACTTTATTAACATAAGAGTCAAAAGTTCTATTTTTAAGTGCTAAAAACTCTTTATTTAAGAAACTAAGATCAAATTTTGCATTATGTATTATTATTTCACTTTGATCTACAAACTCTATTATTTCATCAATAACTTCTTCAAATTTAGGTTTATCAAGCAATTGCTCGTTGGTAATCCCATGAATTCGAGTTGCTCCTTCATCAATAAGTCTTTGTGGATTAAGGTAAAACTGAATATAATTAGTTGTTATTTTTCTATCTACCATTTCTAGAATAGCAATTTCTATCATCTTGTGACCATCATTAACATCTAATCCAGTAGTCTCAGTATCTAAAAATAATTGTCTCATTTATATTACCTTAAAACGAAATAATATTGAAGAACAGTTTTTACACATATAATATCTATTTTTACTATTTGTTGTGAATAACCCTACGTTGTTAAATTTTGTATATTGACATTTATAACAATTTATTTCATCAGAAATTTTAGTATAAGGATAATTTAAAATATAAGTATCTATGGTTGGTATTTTATGATAAGAGTAAAACTTATTTATCAATTTAAATGGATAATAAATAAAGAATAAAAGAATTAAAGCAAAAAACTTTAAACCTAAATAAAGTATTACAAAAATAAATCCTCCAAATAAAACTAAAATAGTTAAACAACCAAACATAGAAGGAAATATTAAAAAGAATGCCATTAATATTAGTAAAATAGAAATAAATTCAGGGAAGTGCATATTATTCACCTTTAATATATAAAATGCCCATTAAGAGTTAAATTTGCTAACTAATAGTTATAAAAAATTACAATTAGATAAAATAAACTTTAAGAAGGTTCAACTTTGCCATAACCATTTTATGTAATTATTTATTCAGGTATAAAGTATTATTTGTGTCTAACTCTTTTGAATGTTTTAAATCTTGTATTGATATATTTTATTATATTCAAGTTACTCTTTTGTTAAAGTTCTTGTTTAGTATTTTATTTGAAATATATGTATTGGGAAATACACCTTATATCTGCTGATATTATTTTTCTGAGTTTTACAGTTTTATTTTTATGATTGTTTATATAACAAGTTTTAGTGGTAGTTATTATTAATATAATAAACTCTGTTAATCATTGTACCAGTTTTTTACTATTAACTTTAAATACAAAGATTTTATTAGTACAAAATTGCATATTTGAGTTTTACTAAGCACATATTTATGCTAAATAATTGATGGTATTATCTGCTCGTATAAAAATATTGAGCCTAAGATTTTTGGTGTTTTAACAAGATAATAACAGCAAAATACATACTTTGAATAATATGTTGATTTGCTCAAATAAAATAAGGCTATAATTTTAAATAATAACGTAAAATGTTTTACTATCGTTAACTTTTAGGTTAAAGCGTAATTAATGCTGAATGTTTGTTCTAGTTGAAACTTGTTAAATAAACTTACTAAATTTTAATTTTTTAAAATTATACAGTGTATAATTTTACCATAATTAAAAAAAATATAACCATCTTTAATAAACTTTTATTACCACTTGGCGACTCCATGTTTTTAAACACTCTAAATCTTTATCATAAAATTAATTAGTTTAATTTTTGGAATTTTTTTGATAATTTTTTAAAGTTGCCTTAAAGTTAATAAATAAAAAAATATTTATTATATAATAA
>CANGJN010000151.1 GCA_947454215.1 Neisseriaceae bacterium
AATAAATATTACTTATTAACCTAATATTAGTAATGCTATTAGAGTGTTTCAGTAAACAGATGTTATATAAATTTTATGGTTAAAATTACTAAGTATTATTGAAGTTTATTAAATATTTAAAAATTTATTATTGCTTGAAACTTAAAAATTTTGATATAATACATATTTAATTATAAAAAATATATAGGATTATTCAAATGACTAAACAAATTATATTAACAGGTGATCGCCCGACAGGTAAACTTCATTTGGGCCATTATATTGGTTCTCTTATGAACAGAGTTGATTTACAGACATCATATAAACAATATGTAATGATTGCTGATTGGCAAGCATTAACTGATAATGTGGCAAATCCAAAAAAAATTAGGGATAGTATTTTTGATGTACTCTTAGATTATCTTTCTGTAGGAATAGATCCTAATCAAACAACTATATTTATTCAATCTAGGATTCCAGAATTAGCAGAACTAACGATGTATCTTTTGAATTTAGTAACTATAGCAAGGCTGGGAAGAAATCCTACTGTAAAAGAAGAAATGAGACAAAAAGGATTTAATGATGAATCATCATCTGCTGGTTTTTTTATGTATCCAGTAAGTCAAGCTTCAGATATAACAGCTTTTATGGCAAACCTTGTTCCAGTAGGAGAGGATCAATTACCTGTTCTTGAATTAACAAATGAAATTGTAAGAAAATTTAATTCTACATATGGAAATGTTTTGTGTGAAATAAAACCACTTTTATCTAATGTTCCTAGATTACCTGGTCTAAATGGAAAAGATAAGATGAGTAAATCTTTAAATAACTGTATTTTCTTATCTGATGACGAAGAGGTTCTTAAACAAAAAGTAATGCAAATTTATACTGATCCTAATCATATTAAAATAACTGATAAAGGATCGATAGTAGGAAATATTGTTTTTTCTTATTTAGATGCTTTTGATAAGGATAAAAATGAAGTAGCCAAATTAAAAGAACAATACTCATTGGGTGGTTTAGGGGATATTAAAATTAAGAATTATTTATTTAATGTTCTTAATAATTTATTGACACCTATTCGAAATAAAAGAAAAGATTTAATTAATAATAAAGATTATTTATATGAAGTTATAAATAAAAGTTCGATTCAAGCTAGAGAAAAAGTTCAATTGAATATGAAGAAAGTAAGAGAGGCAATAGGATTAAATATATGATTAAGGATAAGAGTAATAATAGAATATTACTAGTTGTATTTATTACAATTTTTTTAGATATGTTAAGTTTTGGTGTCTTAATACCATTATATCCATCATTAATATTGCCAAATTCACCTTTTAGAATATCTCCAGTTGGTTGGGGTTATGAGAAATCAACAATCTTATTAGGTTGGCTTACATCAATTTTTGCATTGACGCAGTTCTTTAGTAATCCTATTTTAGGACAACTAGCAGATAAATTTGGTAGAAAAAGAATAATGATGGTATCTGTTCTTGGAACAATAATTGGTTTTTTTTTATTTGCTATTGGATTAGAGTTAAAAAATTTATTTTTAATATTTTTTGCTAGATTTTTAGTTGGAGCCACTAGTGGAAATCTTACTGTAAGCCAAGCCATTGTTTCTGATATTAGTAAAATAAAAGATAGAGCAAAGAATTATGGAATAATAGGTGCTGCTTTTGGTATGGGCTTTATTTTCGGACCAATTGTTGGTGGAAAATTATCTGATCATCATTTATTTTATTTATTTGATGTGAGTACTCCTTTTTTTTTCATAAGTATAATGGGGATAATAAATCTTATTTCCGTGTTTTTATTTTTGCCAGAAACTAACAAACATTATTCCAAAAAGAGTATTGTTTTAACCAAATCATTTTATAATATATATCATTCTTTTAAAATTGAGGGAGTAAAAAAAATTGCTCCAATTTTATTTTTATTTAATTCTGGGTTTTCCTTGTTCACATCTTTTTTTGGCATTATATTGGCTAATAAATATCACTTTACAAGTATAAAAATTGCTAATTATTTTGGTTTAATTGGAATTGCAATTGTTTTATCTCAAATTTTTATGGTAAGAATAATTTCATTAAAGGTTAAAGATTATAATGTTTTAAGATTTAGTATAATAATGAATGGATTAACTATACTGTGTTATTATTTTATACCTTATAGTCAAATTAAATTGATATATTGGATTATTCCTCTACTAGCACTTTCAAATGCATTGTCAAATATTTTTTTATCAGTTCTTATTTCTCGCATAACAGATAAAAAATATTCTGGTGAAGTATTTGGAATAAGTACTGGGCTTAAATCTTTAGCGATGGCTTTACCGACATTAATATCAAGTTATTTAGTAGTTGGAAATTATTATCTTACCTTATTGATTGGTTCTACTTTAACTATTATTTCAGGTGTTATTTTTTGGTTTTATTTTAATCCCAATGAATTTAAGCACTTAGATTAACTTATACAAACTTTTTAAGTTATTAAAAACAATATAATTTTAATTAATATATACTTTTGTGGAATAATGATATGAAAATATTTAAGTGGATTTTAAAAATTATATGTGTTATATTTTTAATTTATTTGATTGTTTATAATCAAGAAAAAGTTACCTTTACTTTAATTAAAAATTATTTGGTTATTCCGAGCATTCCAATAATTGCATTATGTTTTATATTTCTTTTATTAGGATTAGTTATTGGTGGGGTGATGTATTTAATAAGCACTGTAAAGTTCAAATTAAAAATTAACTCTTTAAATAAGGAAATACAACATTTAACCAAATTATCAGAAAAAAATATTATGAAAGAATAAGATTGAATACTAGTGTTTTATGGTTACTTATAACACCTTTATTTTTTGCTTTTGGTTGGATTGCAGGAAGAATTGATATGAAAACTGTAGTAAAACAAGCGAAATCAATACCAAATAGAGTTTTTTCAACTTTAGATGCATTACTTGAAAAAAAGACTGCTATTGCTTGTGATAATATAAGTAATGTGGTAGAACAAGAACCGCAATTAATTGAACTTCAATTAGTTTTAGGAAGATTGTATAGGAGTAGAGGTGAGAATGATTTGGCAATAAAGTTGCATACTAAAATGATTAATTCACAGTTTATATTTTCAGATAATGATTATGATAATATTAGATTAGAGTTAGCAAAAGATTATAAGCAAGCAGGATTAGTTGATAGAGCGGAGAGTTTATTATTAAAGTTAGTAAATAGTAATTTATATTCTCACATTGTAGAAGATTTATTATTAGATATTTATCAGCAAGATAAAAACTGGATAGATGCTATAGAAACTGCAAAGAAACTATCTACTTCTGATTATAATTATCATACAGAGTTAGCTCAATTTAACTGCGAAATTGCACAGGAGGCGGTAATAAAGTCGGATAATAATAAAGCCTTGCTTCATCTAAAAAATGCT
>CANGJN010000152.1 GCA_947454215.1 Neisseriaceae bacterium
ATGCTAAAAGTATAATTAGAGCTAGTGTGGGCAATCGAGCTAAAGAAGGGTTAATTATTGATTTTCTTAACAGTAAAAAAGACATTCTCCAAACATTTAATGATAATGCAACTATGCTTCAAGAGTTTTATGGGTTTGCTAAAAGAGAGATGCAATTTGAGGCAGAAAAGTTAATTAAGGAAGATGATTTAAACGAGAAAGAAGCTAAACGGTGTATGTTTCGTTCATTAAAAAAGGGTTATGTGAGTGATACAGGTACTGAGATTAGTGATATTCTTCCCAAAATGGGTAGTATGCTTAATCCTGATTCTAATTATATCAAAAAAAAGAATAGTGTATTGGATAAATTTCGTAATTTTGTAGAAAAGTATAAAAATATTGGTGGAGAAGTTTAATTGAAAATAAAATTTGAGCTAAATATAATAGAACCACTTAATTATTTGGTATATCTTTTTCTTGACTCAAAAGATAACAAACCATTTCTTGGCTAAGACAAAGGTAACAGAGTATTTGCATATGTAGGAAAAAAGACATAAGTTAGAAATAGACAAAGCATTTGATCAAAAAGAAGAGAATAAAGATTCCAAAGAAGTGCAAACTGTTAAAAGTAATAGAATTATAAATTTAAGAAATGATATTATTCATTAAATTATAATATATAGGATATAAAACAACTAAATAAATCATTGGCTTTTTATACTAATTCAATCGAAAAGTATGCACCTAAAGTAATATTAATTAAGGTTAATCTACACACAATTAAAGAAAATTTTGATATTTATCGCATTGTTTAAATTATTTATTGAATAAAATCTATTTTTCGATTGAGCTAATTATAAACAATCAAAAAGTTAAGCACTGCTGAGTAGTAACGATATTTGTATGATACATTTAGATTTAGTTATTAGATAGTTGTCTAATTACGTTTTAGCCTTAGTTAAAAGCATCGTTAAATATTTATTTAAGAAGATAAATGATAAAAACTAATAATAAAAATTTTAACTTTTTTACTTTTATCAGTATAAAAGTCTTCCACATGTACGTGGGGGTGTTTCTTATATCAAAGATATCTAAAATATTAGTTACTACTCAGCAGTGGTTAACTATTTGATTGTTTATAATTAGCAAATACTGCATTATAAAAAATTTATACAATTTAGTCAATTTTGATTTTTTACAATCAAAACAGTATGTTAATATTTCTTAGTAGTAACAAATATTATAAAAATGTTATTTAATAATATTTAATAAACATAATATACATTCTTTATTATGGTAACAATTAAATACAATATTAATCTATCATATATTATGTTTTTATACATTACTAAAATGCTCAAAATTAAATGTTTATGGTTCTGGATTATTAACGAAATCTATTATAAGATTCTTTAAAAAGATTTTTATAACAAAAGTTATAATTGAAGTGTTAAATATAAATATTTGCAAAAAGTAATTATTTGTATTTTTTTTTTTGTAATATTCTTGAAATGTTTATAATGGTTATAGCCTGTTACTAAATAAGCTTATTATAAAAATCTATTATTTTTAATTGGAATTAAATGTTAAATATAAAAAAATTGCAACTTTCATATGGAAAAAATATTTTAATAGACAATGCCTCTGTTCAATTATATAAAAATCAAATAGTTGGTTTAATTGGTCAAAATGGCAGTGGTAAATCATCTCTTTTTAAGTTATTTTTAGGTGAACTTCATCCAGAGGCTGGTGACTTTAGCATTAATAAAGATATGTTAATTTCTCATGTAGAACAAGAAATTAAACTACAAGATGTTCTATTGGTTGATTATGTACTCAATGTTCATCCTTTAATTATTAATGATAGTGTGGAATTACCTGAATATTACTCTTTAAAACCTAAGGCTGAAAAATTATTGATCAATTTAGGTTTTGAATTAAGTGACTTGACTAAGGAGTTAAGACATTTTTCTGGAGGTTGGCAAATGAGGGCTAATTTAGCTAAAGCCCTTTTTGTACCTTCTGATATTTTATTATTGGATGAACCTACAAATCATTTGGATATAGAAACTGTTCTGTGGCTAGAGGATTGGTTAAAGTTATATAAAGGTTTAGCTATTGTAATTTCTCATGATAGAGAGTTTTTAGATAATATTACCACACATACTCTTCATTTAAGTGGAAAGAATCTTAACTTATATTCAGGGAATTATTCTACTTTTGAGAGAACAAGATATAGTTTAATTATGGATCAGCAGCAGTCTCAAATTAAAATGGAGAAAAAAAGGGATGATCTTCAATCTTTCATTAATAGATTTAGTGCAGGAACAAGAGCTAAACAAGCCCAAAGTAGAGCGAAAATGCTTGAAAAATTGACGATATCTGAGGCTATTCCTAAGGATATTAAATTTTCAATAAAATTTTTAACACCTGATATCAATTTTGATAAATTATTATCTATTCATGATGCATCTATAGGTTACGATACAGTTTTAATAAAAAATGTTAAATTTGATATATTTCAAGATAGTAAGATTGGAATTCTTGGTAAGAATGGAGTTGGGAAGTCAACACTCATAAAAGCATTGATAGACTCTTCCACTCTTATTGATGGTAATATTGAACTTAATAATAAAATAAAGATTGGGTATTTTGCACAAAATACGGTGGATCATTTGGATCCAAATGATACTCCATTAGAATTTATAACTAGAGAGTGTAAAAGTAAAAAAGAACAAGAAATAAGAAGTTTTTTAGGCGGTTATGGATTTATTGGCGATAAAGTTAAAGAAAAAATTGGTACCTTTTCTGGTGGAGAAAAAGCTAGACTAACAATTGCTGGAATCATTATAAATAAACCTAATATTTTATTTTTAGATGAACCAACAAATCATTTAGACATGCAAATGAGAGAAGAGTTAGCAAGAGGTATTCAGGATTTTCAAGGGGCTGTTGTAATAATTTCTCATGATAAATTTATGTTACAAAGTATAGCAAATGAGTTTTATCTTATTTATAATAATCAATTAGAGTTGTTTAATGGTAACTTAGATGACTATCATAAATTTTTATTAAATAAGAATATTGAAGAAATAAAAACATCCAAAGAAGTAAAGGTTAATAAAAATATTGTTTCAAATAAATTAAAAGTTAAATCTGATATTATGAAAATTGAAGAAAAAATAAAGATACTTAATAAAGAGATTTCTACTTTAAATCTAGAAAACTCTAAAGATTTGGAGAGACACAAATTAGCAACAGGTAGAATTAGTAAACTTGAGGATGAATGGCTTATATTAACTTCAACTTTAGAGGGTTTAAAATAATTAACGTTCTATACTATTTTTATTAAAACAAATATAACAAGCATCCATTCAGTTTTTTTAGAAAACACTTATTTTATTGTTACTTATTCA
>CANGJN010000153.1 GCA_947454215.1 Neisseriaceae bacterium
AATAAGTTTATCTTTTTTTAAGATATCCTCTATTTCTTTTTTTTCAAAATTATGTATTATATCCATGATCTTTTCTTGACTACACAAACAATATAATTTTACTTTTTTTTCTTCATATACGACTATATCGTATTCATTATACACACTATTTAATATATCATTTAAAGAACAATTATTTAATTCATAATAAGATATTTTTTTTAATCTATCAATTACATTTATAGTTAAATGATAATTAGTTTCATCAATATCAGGAAGCTGTTGTAACATTATTCCATTAGCTTTATTACCATCAAAATGTATTAAAAAAATACAGTTTAATTGTGCTGAAACTTGAAAATAATCTATAAACATCTGATCAACCTTATTGTTTTTTATATCAACAATACTTTGATAAACTTCACCTGAGTCTTTAGAAAATATTGAAACTATTAAATTCGTATGAATAAAACAGTTATTTTTATCAAGATTTAATTTAGTATTCTTGGATGTAGCTCTAACTTCATAATTATTAGAACAATCACTTATTATTAAATTTTTAAATAAATTATCTTTAATTTGAATATTTACTTTACCTATTAACTTTAAATTACTTGTAATTAAAATATTACCTACCAACAACTCTGCTAATATTTTTTGAATATTATCATCATAAATTTTTTGTTGAAAAATTTCTGTTAATAAATCATTCAGTTCTACAAATACACCATATATTGGTAATTTATTAAAAGAAAAAGGTAATAAATAATTTTTCAAAGTATTTTTACTCCTCAATATTTAGGGCTACAGAAGTATAAACATTCTGAACATCATCTAAATCATCAAAAGCATCTAACATTTTTTGCATTTTGATAGCATCTTCTCCAGAAATCTCTATTTCATTTTCCGATTTCATAATAATTTCAGCAAACTCTGGGTTGTATTTATTGGCAATTAAACCATTTTTAACATCAATAAAGAGATGTGGAGGTGTAATAATCTCAATAGAATTATCGTCATTCACAATAATATCTTCAGCACCTAAATCAATAACCAACTCCATAATTTTTTCAGAATTTTCATTTGGAGCCAAAAAAATTTGTCCGCAATGCTTAAATTGAAAAGCAACACAACCAGTTGTACCGAGATTTCCACCAAATTTAGTAAAAACATGCCTAACCTCAGAAACTGTTCTTATCTTATTATCAGTTAAACAATCTACTATTATGCCAGCACCATTCACTCCATAGCCCTCAAATCTAATTTCTTCATAATTAACCCCATCCAATTCACCACAACCTCTTTTAATTGCTCTTTCTACATTATCCTTGGGAATATTATTTTCTCTAGCCTTTTCTATAGCCAATCTTAAACGTGGATTAGAACTAACATCCCCACCTCCAATTTTAGCTACAATTGTTATCTCTTTAATTAATCTTGTAGTGACTTTACTTTTCTTAGCATCTGCAGCAGCTTTTCTATGCTTAATGTTCGCCCATTTACTATGTCCAGCCATATTTTCCTCTTATAGAAATATTAATTATAAATTTTTCAATACATAATTATAACATAAATTAACATATAGTTTTTGAATTTCATAAACACTAAATTATAAATATTATTAGTAAGAATTTTTAATAATTAATTTTATAATTATATTTACCAATAAAATTAATATTATTTTAATAAATACTAAAGTGTAAATCATAACATAATTACATAATTTATTCAATTAAATTATGTAATTATGTAAACAAATAAATGTTATATTTATGATAGATTTTTTAATTTCATCCTTTACAATAATCTTGATATATAATAAAATTTATAAACTAATTTTAAACATCATAAGTTTATTTATTAATTAATCTTAAAATGCAATGATAGGTAAACTAATAAAAATTATTGAATAGACTGAACTAAATTTTGATATTTTGATAAAGCTAAAATAATTAATGAGTCAGTAACTGCATATGAATCCCAATATATAATTTGAGAGTAGTTAAAGGAATTAAATTTTAGTTTATTTTGATTTAAAATAAGCCAGTCATTATATGTAGAATTATTAACTACACCACTTACTCCTAGAACTCTTCTATTGTCGGGCTCATCACCTACATTATACTTGGATCCATCAATAAAATAATCATAATTAAAATAGTATTCGGTTGCAGATAAAGGAGATCCCCCTGAAAACACAGCATTATCTCTAATATCATCAGTACTTAATGCGTTAAGAGATAGATAATTTATAGATTGACTAATTATACTCTTAACAATATTTGGAGTATTACTATTCCATTTTAATTGATTATTAGCTAATTTAACCGTCCATATATCTAATAAACTATTAACATTTAATGCTGTAGTATCTAATCTATCATCGTGATAATTGTCGTTTTGGTCAGCCTTACCTAAAAAATCATCCCAATAAGATAAACCTTGATTTGTCTGAACTGAATTTAATAGTTGCGAAGTTGAGTAATTTTGTAAGGCAGAATCAAGTTTATTTTTTACTAAACTCCAATAGTTATAATCTGGAAGATTAATACTTCCTAGATAATTATCTAATTTCGCTAATAAAGATATTAAAGTAGTTGCTTGTGGATAATATTGACTAATTATATCTGGATGAATTACATCAAAATGATTCTCTATTAACCAAACAAACCAATTTGTTAAAGAAATTGTTACTTGTTGTAATTTTATTTGATCAGATGGTGGTAAATCTGTTAAAATTTGCTCTCCTAATTCCAAATTATTGAGCAATCTAGCTAATGCTATTATAAAACGTACATTCACAATAGCATCTACATTATTACTATTATAATTTGGAACAAATACAACAATAGGTATTGAGTTGGGATTTTTTTGCACTAAACTTTTAACTTCTGTAAAATTTGTGATCCATGTATTAATAAAAAGAGAACTATCAAATTGTGGATAAAATTGCAACATATAGTAGGAGATACTACTAGTAAAGTTATTATTGAAATCAGTAGAATTAGGCTGATATGAATTATCTAATATAAACTTTATTGTATTAGCTATTTTTTGTGAGTTATTATTATTACGCCAAATATTGGTTGCATTTACAAACTGGTTATTTGTAGAAAGAAGATATGAGCCAATTATAAGATTCATACTAGTATCGTCAACATCTTGCATAATATAATCAGGTTGTTGAAAATTAGCATTAGCAGCCTTTTCACAAGATGAGTTTCTAATGAGTTTACATAAATCTAAATTAGTTAAACTTATTAAATATAACTGATAAGAAACCTCAGTAAGGTCTTCCTTTGGTAACCACCAGTTATATTTACTATTATATACTTGAGGTGAAAAATTAAAGGCATCAAGATTTGGATGATTAAAATCCC
>CANGJN010000154.1 GCA_947454215.1 Neisseriaceae bacterium
GAACACAAAAGTTTTACTAAGATTAAACTAATTAACTTTTGATTCTATTCTTATGAAAAATAAAGAAAAAATTAACAATTAATACTAAGCAGTATATTCTCTTATAAGATTATATTAAAATTATTTAAACAGTATTTAAACATTATTATAAAATTCTTAAATACATATTCAAGTATTTGAATATTCATTGATTAGATGCATTTATATCATTTTCACGTTATCATAAATAATAAAAAGTGATATAGAATATATTGTTAAAATAAATTTTTATAATGGGTGTGAAATTTTAATTTTAGAGTTTATTAAAAAACTGGAAGTATTATTATAATAAATATAATAACATAAAAGTTGTACTAAGATTAAACTAGTTAATTTTATTCTTATAAAAGATAAATAAATATTAACAATTACTCAGTATATTGGCTAATGGTATTGAATTACTAGAAATTGATAAAAAAAAAGCAAACATAATTAAAATATTCAATATTTTAGAATTGAAATATTAATTAAGTTTGCATTTAAGTAAAACTATAATAATATGTTAAAAATTAAAATATTGTTTTAATAAAATAGAAGTTTTATTTATATCGAAAAAACTTGAACTTACAACTTCGTAAATAGTATTTTCAGGACATTTAGCAGATGAATTTGATAGAATTGTACCAATTACATTACTAAATCCTTTAGGAAATAAACATGCCACATATAATGGATAGGATGAATCATTTTTTAAAGTAACATCTTCACTTTTAGAATTACAAGTAATCGAGACACCTTTATCTTTTATTGATATAAATGGGGACTGATTATTACATTG
The DNA here is from genome assembly GCA_947454215.1 of Neisseriaceae bacterium. Classification (GTDB taxonomy): domain Bacteria; phylum Pseudomonadota; class Gammaproteobacteria; order Burkholderiales; family UBA11063; genus Aquella. Next base: position 818 of record CANGJN010000154.1, read on the forward strand.
AACTGATAAATCAAACTTATCACTTAATGCAACTACATTTGTTTGTAAATCTTCAATAAATACAGAAGATACATTTGAATTAAAACAATTTGATGTTTCTTCTGGTGATAAATTTTCTGATTTATACCATAAACCTACTTTACAAACTAAAGATATTGATTTATCCCCAGTGTTTTTGATCCTTAAATTATATTCTTGATGAGGACAAGAATATGTCATTGATGGGTTTATATTTACAGTTGGCGAATTTGAGTTACAAGCAAATAAAACTGGCTGAGAAGAATAATTCATTATATAGATTTGTTCATTGTCAGCATATATATGATTAATAAAAAAAGATAAAAAACAGAAAAAAAACATTAACAAAAATTTCATTATAAATCCTTTTTAAAATAATAGAAAAATTTATTTTAACATAAAAAGTTAAAAATTGCAATGATAAAATTAAATAATTTTGTTACTTAAACTAAACAAAATTTTATTTAACTTCTGAACTATTTATTAATTTAAATTATTATTTCGCAAAATTTACTCCATAACATTTTAATTAAAAATAGAAATAACAATCAATATACTTCTTTATTGAGATTGAATTTCAAATGTTTCATATTGTCCATTCTTTTGTCTATCAATTATTTTTGTTAATATTTTATTATATATATTGGTAAGTAAACAAATTTCCTTAGCAGTTACAGTAGGTTCATTATTATTGACTAAATCGTAACCGTTAGTGATTAAATATAAGGATTCATTATCTTTGCATTGATTTGCTAAATAATGATGAGCTGCACATTGTACAAACTTGAGATTAAATTCTTCAGACCAAACTTTTCCCGCTAAAATTAGATATTTATTAGCAAGATTTGGACATAATAGATAATTTATTTGATTTTGTAGTCTGCCAAAAATTACAGGCCGGCAATCTTCATGTTGAGGTATATTGGTATTACAATCTAAATTTATTATATGATGCTCTAATATATAAGCATATCTTTCTTCAACAGTTTTATAACTTAGTATATGATTTATTACTTCAGAATTAATAGAATAGATTTTTTTTAAAGTATATGAAATTAATTCATCATAATTAGTAAAAAAATCTTCACTTAGATTTGTACAAATTTTAGAGTTCACAAAAGGCAAATTATGTATTTTAAATCCACAAATACTTTCAAAAGCATATGGTGTATTATTTTTAATTAATTCAGCTACATCTACAGCAACTTTTGCATCTTCAGCTAGAATAAAATTAGAAAACATAAAAACTAATAAAACTAAAATAAATTTATTCATAATAATATCCATTTTAAAAATTAAACATTTAAAACTCCATTTAACCATAGTGTAATTACCAATAATTTTCAACTGCTATGTTACCAGGATTACCTCTTTTAGAAATAGATAACCCTCTTTCTGTAAGTATTTTTCTTGTTTCATTTACCATATCTGGATTTCCACATATCATAATACGACTATCGTCTGAATTAATATCAATACCTAAACTAATTTCCATATTTTTATTTTCAACAAGAGTAGTAATTCTTCCATAAAAATCTGCTCCGGAATTTTCTCGAGTTAAGACTTTAAGGTAAATTAATTTATCCTTAACTAATTCAGAATAAAATTCATTGGTATAAAATTCATTAATTAAATCTTGATAAGTTAATTCATCTTGAGTTCGAGTACAATGAACCAGAATAATTTTTTGATATTGACTCCAGATTGAGAACTCATATAAAATAGATATGAATGGTGCTAAACCAGTCCCAGTTGACAATAACCATAAGTGTTTACCTTTTTCAAATCTATCAGTAGTTAATAATCCATAATTTGTTTTATTAACTAAAATACTATCCCCGACTTTAATATTCTTTAATATTTGAGTAAATTCTCCATCAGGAACAATTATAGAGTAAAATTCTAACTCTTCGTCATAATCAGCAGAAACAATGGAATATGGACGAAAAATTTCTTTTCCAGTATTATCAATAACACCTAATCTTGCAAACTGTCCTGGTATAAATTTAAAAGATTCATCTCTTGTTGTTCTAAAACTAAATAAATTATATGTCCATTGTTTAACATATGTTACTTTTTCAATAGTAATTTTATTGTTCATACTTTTCCTTAAATTTTATAGTTGCAAAACTAATTTTGTAAATCAAAAAAATATTTTAAAATATTAGTAGATATTGTTCTAATACTAAATTTTTAATATAAAGTTTGCATTATAATAAGTATAGCTATCTATATTTCCTTAACCAAGAATTATTACAACATAAGATTGAGTAGGATTACATTCATTATGTTTATCATAATGATTATATTTTTAACAAATTTATTCAAGTATATAAATATTGAACTGCCATATTGGACTTCTTCCTATATTCTAAGAAACTGTGGCATAGTAAGGAAATGGTTTGCTTGTGATTTAATTTCATGTTAGTATACATAATAAAATATTCACATATTTTAAATCATTATATATAAAATTTTGTTATAGTAAATAATATCATTTAATGACTAGAATAAA
>CANGJN010000155.1 GCA_947454215.1 Neisseriaceae bacterium
CAGAGTCACACCTATTTTTAAAAACACACCCTATTTTTTCCTCTCCTACTTGGGGTGGTTCTCCTCGAATAGATTTTAAAATTTTTTTATTGTCAGCAATATTAGTAATTGAATTCAACAAACCTATTGTATATGGGTGGTGTGGCGCATAAAAAATATCATACACACTTGCACTTTCTAAAATAGATCCACTATACATTACATTAACATAATCACATAAATGAGCAACTACACCAAAATCATGGCTTATCATCATAATTGACATATTAAACTCTTTTTTTAGGCTCAATAATAAATCAAGAATTTGTGATTGAGTTGTCACATCTAAGGATGCTGTAATTTCATCAGCTATTAATAATTTTGGCTCACATAATAAAGACATCGCAATAGTTATTCTCTGCTTCATTCCACCTGACAATTCATGTGGGTATAAATTTATTTTATCTTTAGCATCAGGAATTTTAACAAAATCTAACATTTTTAAAGATTTTGATACTGCCTCCGACATTGAAAGTTTTTGATGAAACATTAAAGACTCTATCATTTGTTTTTTTATAGTTAGATAAGGATTTAAAGATGTTGTTGGATCCTGGAAAACTACAGCAATTTCTTTACTTCTCAATTGCATAAATTTTTTTTCTGGTAAATTCACCAATTCATTTCCCATAAACTTTATTGATCCAGTAACAATAGATTTTTTTGATAAAAGTCCTAAAATTGCTAATGCAGTTTGGGTTTTACCAGAACCAGATTCCCCGATAACACCTAATATTTCTGAGTAATTTATTGAGAAAGATATTCCATTTACTATATTAATTACTTTACTATCTATCACATAACTAATAGACAAATTATTTACTTCTAAAATCTTCATATCACAAACTCGCCTATAATTCCATTGATTCTTTTAAACCATTAGCAACAAATGAAAAGGATAAAAGAGTTATAACCATTAATAATGTAGGAAAAAATAACAACCACCATGATCTCATATCTTGAACACCATCATTTATCAATAATCCCCATGTGGTCATTGGTTCATTAACACCTAATCCAAAAAAACTTAATACAGCGGATAAAATAATTATGTTAGGAACTATCAAAGTAGTATAAACAAGAATTACTCCTGATAAATTAGGAATAATGTACTTTTTAATTATTCTCCAATTACTAGCACCAGAAATCCTAGCTGCATCGATGAATTCTTTATTTTTAATACTTAAAGTTTGTCCTCTAACAACTCTTGCCATATCTAACCATGATACTGAGGCTATTGCTATAAAGGATATAAATATATTTTGCCCAAAAATAGACAATAATAAAATACTAAAAAAGATAATAGGTAAACCATATAGAATATCAACTATTCTCATCATAAAACTATCAACCTTACCGCCAATAAACCCTGAAACAGTCCCGTAAGTAACGCCAATTAATAAAACCATAATTGTTCCTGCTATTGCTATTTCAAAGGTTATTTTCCCACCTACAAAACATCTAACAAAAAGGTCTCTCCCCAATCCATCACTACCAAATAAATGAACGGTATTGGGCGGTGTTAACGAATTTTGAAAATCAGTTACTTTATAATTATATTTGCTAAAAATAGGAACCAGTAAGCATAGAAATCCTATTATTAAGATCAATACTAAATTAAAAAAGGCAAATTTATTTTTTAGAAATTTATTTAAAGTTTTTCCAAAAAAACTATGATTATTAAATTTTAAAAATTGCATGTATTTATAACCTAAGAAAATATTTATTTATAGTCTAAAATTCTATTTTTTTATTCTAGGATCTAAAATAAAATAAATTATATCAACTAAAAGATTAAAAAAAATTGTAATAACACTTCCTAATATAGTTATGCCTAATATTAATGCATAATCTCTATTTAAAGCAGCATTAGTAGTTAATATTCCTAACCCAGGGAGTGCAAATACTTGTTCTGTAACAATGGATCCAACTAAAATTCCAGAAAATGTAGTGCCTAATAATGCCACTACTGGAATTAATGTTGGCTTTATAGCATGCCTAAATATTATTATACGCAATGGTAAACCCTTTGCTTTAGCTGTTCTTATAAAGTTAGATGATAAAACCTCAATAATAGAACATCTAGTTACCATTGCAATAGTTGGCATGTATGCTAACACTAAAGCAGAAATTGGTAATACAAAGTATTGCAAAGAACCATCACCAATACCACTAGAAGGAAATAGTTTTAATATAATTGAAAAAACTAATACTAAAATCGGGCCAGTAACTATGGTTGGAATTGAACTAAAAACAATATTGAAAGTAAAAAAAAATCTATCAAATATAGTTGATTTATACACTCCAGAATAACAGCCAATTAATATGCCCAACGGTATAACTAGAATCATAGCATAAATTGAAAGATGCAAAGTTACCCAAAAACCTCCAAAATTATTTGGAAATATAATATCATTAATTGACTTTCCAATAAATTTATAAGAACTGCCTAAATTACCATGTAACAAGTCATTAATATAAAAAACAAACTGTTTCCAAAATGGTAAATCTAATCTATATTGATGAATTAGTTGTTGCATTACCTCCTTAGATAAAGCTTTTTCACCCTGAAAAGGATTTCCAGGAGCCACATGAACTAAAAAGAAAACCAACAAAATTAAAATAAAAATTGTTGGTATAGTAATAAGAGTTCTTTTAAAGATAAACTTTAACATACATACACTTCAAAAAAATATTTTTTTATAATTATATACACCTATAACTAAATTTTATAAAAAATTGTTAGAATCTATAATACAAATTATGTTTATAGATTATCTAACTGTTGTAGAGATCTACTGTAAAATATTATTTATGCAAATAATAACTAGAATTTCTTAGTTCTTATTTTGTGCAATACCATGGATCTGAAACTTAATGCTTGACCTTGTGTTTTAGAAATTACTACCAACTCTACTTAATATTGCAAAATCTTCATAGATCTCAATTATATTAAATAGAAATTATATATTTATTATTTTAAAATATATTGAGATAAACAAAATAAAAATATTAGCTAAAAACTCCTTGGCTAATTATATACCCATCTTTAACACTTTTTAAAAATTAATAAAGTAAATTAGTAACTTATTTTTTTGATTTTACAATTCTGTCCCTACAATTAGAGATGGTTTTATAAATTTGAAACAAAAATAAAGTGTAATTTTATTTAAATTTTTATCTATTAATATCACAAAATATTTTCCACGAATCCTTATATAAAGTAAAAATAAATACCTAAATTTAAAAGTGCTTCATTCCTTATTTTATTATTGATATCTCTGTAAGTATGAAATAAACTGAAAGTA
>CANGJN010000156.1 GCA_947454215.1 Neisseriaceae bacterium
CCATTCATTTCATAGGTAGTAAAATTAATATGCAAGAAAATAATTAATTCCTTAACACCTATAAAAGATTAAAAAAATTTAATCTATTTAAATCTACTTTTTGATAATAATTTTAAAGGGCAAATTATATTAATAATCATAAAAGTTTAACTTATTGTTTAATTAATCAAAGTATACATATATAAATAATTTATAAAGGGAGTGAATTTATATGCAAAATAAAAATAATCAAACAAATTTTGACGAATATTTTCTATTTATTTTATTATTAGTTGTTGATTTAATAATTTTTTATACCAATACGAATGTATTTTTATTTCATAAAGTTAATAGTTTAAATATTTACTTACCAGACAAAATAATGAGATTATTTAATTATGTTGCTAGTAGTTATAATTATGTACTTATTGTGCTCTTACCTACCATTACAATTTTATTTAAACCTAAAAAAATTTTTAGAGTTATTGTTGCACTAGCACTATATTATATAGTTGTGTCATTAATTAAAAACAATGCTCATGTTGCAAGACCTTATATGGTTTTAGATCAAGGTACATTTTATTTCTTAAAAGAAAAATATAATTACATGGCTGATGGCTATCATTCTTTTCCATCTGGACATACTTCCTTGATGTCAGTATTTATTTTTTCAATAAATACTCTATTTTTTAGAAATAATATTTATATGCGACTATTGTTAATTTTATTAATCTTTTTGACAGCGATTATAAGAATAGCATCTGGTTTTCATTGGCCTATTGATGTAATAACTGGAATTTTAATTGGATATTTGATTGTTAAAGTATCATTTAATACTTTAAATTCTAAATAAAACTAATTTTTTTAATAACTATATTAGCATTAAATTAAATAATGAATTGCTAATGTTATTTAAATTATTATCATATTAATAATGTTATCCAACTTCAAATTTTGTGATTTTTTATTAAATTTTTTCAGGAGTTTATTGTTATGTTAAAAAAACAATTTGATCTAGGCGGGGAAATAAATTCAGATAATAAAGCTAAAGTTGCTAATGCATTAGGAGTTCTTTTAGCAAGTACTTCATTATTGCATATGAAAACTCTTAATTATCATTGGAATGTAACTGGATTTCTTTTTACTACCATACATGAATTTACAGATGTTCAATATAAAGAATTAGCTGTTGCTATAGACGAGATAGCCGAGAGAATCAGGATGTTAGGATTTATAGCTCCTGGTACTTATGGGGAATTTTTAAAATTATCTATAGTAGTAGAGAGCAACGAGATTTTATCTGCTGAACAGATGATTAGAGATCTCATTTTATCCCATGAATCTGTTACAAAGATTGTAAATGATATTGTTCCGTTAGCTGAAAATATAAATGATCACGTGACATTAGATTTATTGACTAAAAGATTAGAGTTCCATGAGTTAAATTTATGGAAATTGAAGGTATCTATACTTAACAACATGAAAGTTTAAATTTTTATAATATGATTTATTTAACAATTAATCAGTGTATTATAGCACTAACTATATATTAAATATTAATAACATGTTTTATTTTGTGATTTTTGGAATCAATACAATAACCTCTAATTAAAGTAATAGTGTATCCTCTCCAAAGTAGTAGGTAAATTGGAAAAATAGACAGCTTTAAGTACTTTAATGAGTAGAGTAACTGACCTAAAGAAGCAGTTAGTTCAATAAAAGCCATGATTACTTTTCTTGAGAGTCAAATATCATTATTACTTAATGAAATTGACAAAATAAATATGAATGATTTTACTACATTTAAAAAGTTCATGTAGATTTTTTTATTTTACCGACTACTTTGGAGTGGATACTGTTATACCTAAGTCTGTCATAAGTTGTGTTTTTATTGATATTAAATCCATTATTATAACTTTATTTTTAATTAAAAAATGGAAATGTTATTAATATATATTGCCATTATTTTATTATCATTAAAAAAAATAGCGTTTTTTAAAAAAAACATTTTTTACCATTTTAAGTATAATGCATTATAATATACTTGAATACATTATTCAAGCGGTACACCATGTGCCATTAAAATCTCCGAGAGTGTAGGACATTAATCAATAACTATAAAAGTCTACATGTTACCTAATTGGTTATATTGACTTGTGCATTTGGCATACAAATGTATTGTGGCTTTTATTGAATAATTTGACCGCTGTGGTGAGGGTATGGAAAGATCAGATGCTACTATTTATGAAGAAGCCTATATCAATTACAAATTTCTAAATGTTAATGATCAAGGTAAGGTCTATAATGATTTTCTGGATGTAGTATCCAAAGCAAGGACGACTGGTATTTCTTTATATTGAGCATGCAATGACTACATTAGCTTATACATAAACAATAAAAAGGAATCACAATTATGCAAGTAATAACTTATGATCAAGTAAAAGAAAAAATTATTTTAATACGAGATAAACAAGTTATTTTAGATAGTGATGTTGCTGAACTGTATGGAGTTGAGACCAAACGCATAAATGAAGCAGTAAAAAATAATCCTGAGAAATTTCCTAATGGCTATATTTTAGAACTTAATGAAGTTGATAAATCTAAGGTAGTCGAAAATTTCGACCACCTACAAAAGCTTAAATTTTCTCCAGCATTACCTAAAGCATTCACCGAAAAAGGCTTGTACATGCTAGCTACAATACTCAAAAGCCCAAAGGCGGTTAATACCACCATTGCGATTATAGATGCATTTGCCCAATTAAAAGAACTGGCTAATGCAGTCTATAGTCTAGCTAAAGCAAACAATGAATCAGAACAAGTTCATATTCTTGAAAATAACATAGATTTGATTGCCAATTTACTTGATAACGATCTTATCGTTAGTCAGCAAGAAACTGAAATAAAAATCAAGTTACCATTTTTTGAGATAACTCGTAAAATTACCAAGGTGAAGAAATAATGAATATATTGTCTTATGCAACTGTTAAGAAATTGGCAAGTTTATTTATTGAAGTAGATATAGAAAGTAATGATTTTGAATATCTGTCAAGTAAACAACCTTAGCACCTTTCACTTATCAGAAAACATTGATTAAATCGAGTAATTTATGTGGTCCAGCGTCAATTTGCCAATTATCACGAATGATCCATTTAAGAAAACTATTAAATAATCTCTTACTATTTGTAATAATATTTTTTAATAAATCAGGTATTATATCCTATATTTCGCACTTGTTTTCATAAAAGGCCGGAATTTATTTTAATTTTAAAAGAATATGTTACTACTCAGCAATATTAACATACTGTTTTGATTGTAAAAATCAAAATTGATTAAATTGTATAAATTTTTATAA
>CANGJN010000157.1 GCA_947454215.1 Neisseriaceae bacterium
AAAAAAATATAATATTGTCATCAGAACGTATTTTATCATAATTTAATAAAAATTTTTGATTTTTTTTGTGTGGCTGCTGAGTAGTAACAAAATATTTCTATTACTAAATTACCTCTATATCCACCATGATTGAATTCAACTGAACGTTTATTTAGACACATGAAACAGAATTAACCGTAAATTATGACTATTATTATCCGATGATAGTAGAATATCTTTTTATAAATAAGATTCACCCTAACTCACCATAAAAAATGGTAAGTATTTGCTTATGAAACTATTTGATTGTTTAAAATGTGAAAATGATATTAGTTCAGGGTTTTTAATAAATTATCTCTGGTTCTATTTCAAGTTTTATATCATATGTTAATAATACTTTATTCTGTATATAATTTGCAAGATTTAAGATTTCTGATTGAGTTGCATTCGAGTAATTAACTAAAATTAAAGCTTGTTTTTCATAGACCCCAACATTACCAATTTTATATCCTTTAAGCCCTAAATTATCTATCAACCAACCAGCAGGTATTTTATACATTTCTTGATCAATCATATGGTATGATATATCTTTAAATTGTTTTTTTAATTTAAAAAGATGATTAGATTTTATCTTAGGATTATGAAAAAAACTACCCACATTAGGTAATAATTTAGGATTAGGTAATTTAGATTTCCTAATATCTATAATTATATCTCTTAAGATAGCAGGGGTACAGTTTTCTATATTACTAACTCTTTTAGAAACTTCTGCGTAGGTGGTATTTAATTTATATGTTAAAAATAATTTAAAAATAACTTCAATAACCAAATAATTTTTTTTTAATTTGAAAATACTAAATCTATATTCAAAATTACAGTCTTTATTGGATAATTTTATAATTTGGTTTAAACTTAAGTCATAGACAATTACATATTCAATAAAATTTTTTATTTCAGAACCATAAGCACCTATATTTTGTATTGGTGTGGCACCAATGCTTCCGGGAATTAGACTAAGATTTTCTAATCCATAATAATTATTATTTAAGCAATAAGTTATAAAATTGTTAAAATTTTCTCCAGCCATAGCACTAATTATAACTTCCTCACTGTCTTGACTAATAATTTTTTTACCTAATAATTTATTATAAATTACTAATCCATTAAATAATTCTGGTAATATAATGTTACTGCCATCTCCAATTATTATAAAATTTATCTTTTCATTTTTAATAAAATTATGAATTTCTGTAAGAATATCTATACAATTTAACTCAACAAAATATTTACAAATACAGTTTAAATGTAAAGTATTCAAATTTATTAATGAAACATTATTTTGAATAAGCATATTATAATTACCCTTGTGATAAAATTTGCATAATTTTTATAATTTTTAAAATTAGCACAAAGAAAATAATTTGTATTGAAAATAAAAATTCAAAATAATTTAATAAATTTTTTATTGATAAGGTAGATTTATTTAAAATCATTTATTTTTTATAATAACTTATATTTAGTTGAACAGTATGGACAAGTAATAGTCTTATTCTCTTCCTTTTCAATGGGTAAAAAAACTCTAGGATGAGAACTCCATGTCTCAATGTTTGGCATAGGACATTTTAGTGGCAAATCTTTATAAGATATTATATTAAATTTCTCTTCATTATTCTTCAAGTCAGTCATGGTAATCCTTAAATTATTTAATTTCATTTATTAAATAGGGAATTATTTCAAATAAATCTCCAATGAGTCCATAGTTTGCATGTTCAAATATTGGTGCATTAGAGTCTTTATTTATTGCAATAACTATTTTTGAGTCTTTTATTCCAGCAATGTGTTGAACAGCTCCAGATATACCTATTGCAATATACAAGTAAGGTGATACTATGGTGCCTGTTTGTCCTATTTGACAATCATTACTTATATATCCTGCCTCCACAGCAGTTCTCGTTGCTCCTACTGCGGCATTTAGTTTTTTAGCTAAACCTCGAATAAGAGTATCAAAATTTAACTTACTTTCTAATGATACACCTCCTGATACTATTACCTTAGCATTGTTCAAACTTATTGTATCATTATGAACTTTCATATCTATAAATTTAACATTATGACACTCATCATTGTTATAACCAATTTGTTTAATATTTATTTCTTTATCTGAATATTCTTTATAAGAATTAAAATTATTAGATCTAATTGTTAAAAGATTTATATCATGCAATGACTCAACTTCTGTTAAAATATTTCCAGCATAAGTATATCGTCTAAATATATTTGGTGAAATAATTTTAACTACGTCACTTATTTGTCCAATGTCTAATATTCCCGCTATCCTTGGTAATAGATTTTTACCAAAAGAGTCCGAGTTAATTAGCACATGTGAATATTCTTTAACTATATCACTAAGTTGCTTGGCTATATTTTCAACAACCAAATCACGTATTTTCAAATTATCTATTATTAATAAATTATTAATAATTTTAAGATGTTTTATTTCTTTGATCACATCAAGAATATTGTATCCAAGTAATAGTATATCACAAGTAGAATCCGTTGTTGAGATTAACTCTTTAGTTGCCCCTAATAGATTATATAAACTACTATTAATAGTGTTATTTAGAACATTACTTATAATTAATATTTTCATAATATTAATCCTGTATAGGAAGAGATTTTAATACATTTAATAGTTGTTTTGGTTCTGTTAGCATTAAGCATTCTCTTTTAGCTTCCCCATCAAAAACTTTTAAAGTTCGAACTTTATTATTAATAATTACTTTGGTGTCTTCTATATTAATAATTTCTATATTTTTTTTTTTAGCTAAAATTAATTGTGGAAGTTTAATAAATTTTGGTTTGTTTATATGTAAATCAACAGTTAAAACAGCAGGTAGATTTAATGATAGTGTTTCTACGCCATTTTCAATTTCACGATCTACAATCAATTTATTATTTTCTACTACAAGTTTTGAAATAAAAGTACCTTGTGGATAATTTAACATTCCTGCCAACATTTGCCCCACTTGATTTGAATCATCATCAATAGCTTGTTTTCCTAAAATAATTAAATCTGGTTGTTCAGAATTAACAAGATATTTATAAATTCTAGCAATTATAATCGATTCAGTAATAGTACTATTTGTTTTTACTAGGATTGCTCTATCCACTCCTTTAGCTAAAGCGATTCTTAAAATTTCAATACATTTCTCAGAACCAATTGATACTGCAATTATTTCATTTGCCAGTTTATTTTCTTTCAATTTAACTGCTTCTTCAATAGCACTTTCGTCAAAAGGATTTAATGACATTTTATTATGTGAGAT
>CANGJN010000158.1 GCA_947454215.1 Neisseriaceae bacterium
GCCGCTTGTGTTTTGTGGGTATTAGGTATTCCCCATTGTTTTCCAGTATCACATGGTTTAACTAGGCGTGGTGCACTAGTTTTTGATGTGGCAGATTTAATTAAAGATGCGTGTATTTTACCAATTGCATTTAGTTGTGGTGTTGATGGAATCATTGGAATGGATTTACGCAAAAAGTGTATTGCATATTTAGAAGATTTCAAGGCTTTAGAAAAAATGTTTAACACTATTAAAGGAGTGTTGCATGCTGGTAACGATTGTGAGTGAATGTGAGGATAAGGCTTTAATACAAACCAGAAAAATTTTATGCAAATATTTGCCACAAATTGGTTCTCGTACATGGGCGGGTAAGATTTCTGAAGAAGGTTTGGAATATTTAGCACTAGAGTTAAATAAATCAGCTACCAAAAATTCTAGTATTGCTTGTTATAGAAACTTTGGTACTAAAAAACTCAATTATATATGGCATATTGGCTCTGAAAGTTCATATTTTCAAGGGCACTATGCTTTTAAAACTAGCTCAAAACTAGATATGCTTAAAGAACTAAAAACTATGTCAATCTATCAATCAATTCTGCGTGATTTAATTAAAATGGCTGGATTGTTGCATGATATTGGCAAAAATAATTTAGGTTTTCAAGAGAAATTACACCCTAAAAGCCAAAATAAGTCTGATTATGTACGTCATGAATTTTTTTCATTTTTGATTCTAGATAAATTGATTAAATTCATACAAGGTTATTTAGATAAAAAAGATTCAGATTTCAATGATGAAGATTTCTTTAGTCATTGTGCAAATACAGAACTACTAAACAAATTTTTTATGGAATCCATAACATTAAATGACATTGAAAAAGCTAATATCCGTGAAAAATATTTTGATATTCGTCCATTTACTACTGCCTTGACTTGGTTAGTCGCATCTCATCATAAATTAACTACATTTGATAATGAAGATTGGCAAACTATTAAATTTGATAAATTAAAAAATAATAACCATGTAAGAACTGATAATGAAAAACAAAAATATATAACTTATAAGGATAAACATTTATTTTTAAATGAAAAATATGTAAAATCTTTGTCTAGTCTCGCAAAAAATATCATTGAAAAAACTAAATCTACAGATATGGGTATTTTTAAAACATCTATTATTTATTATTTACCTTATTATGCCAGACCAATTTTAATTTATGCTGATTATGTTGCATCAAAAAATAAAAATATTAGCACCGAAGGATGGGGTAAAAATATTGTGGCAAATTCACAAGATGGCCTACCTGCTGATAATTTATTGGTGCATTTAGATAAAACCAAAAATCATGCACATAATCTTTATAATGGAATTTTTAATTATCATTGTTTAGTTCCAAGTTTAAAATATTTGGTGCATGATGAGTTACCGACTAAAATCCGTGAATGTTTAGAATATGTCAAGATTACTCGAGAGAATAATTTTTCTTGGCAACAACAAGCGGTTAATATATTGTTAAATAGCGAAAATAATCCAACTTTTGCGGTGATTTTAGCTTCAACTGGCACAGGTAAGACTTGGGCAATCCCTAAAATCATGGCAAGTTTAAAAACTGATACTGAAAATTATACTCGATACACCTTATGTTTAGGCTATCGAAGTTTAACCATGCAAACACAAAAATCTTATGAGGATATTGGTTTTAAAAAACGCGATTTTGCTACTATAATTGGTGGGCAATACTCCGAAGCGATTTATAATGCCAGTAATAACTCAACAAATGATGATATAAAAGAAACTGATGGTTCTTCAAATGAATTATTTGACCAATCAAGCGAGTTATTTCAAGTTAATTTTGGTGCGAGTAATTCAATGTTTTTGCAAGATACAGAAAAAGACTTTAAACTTATATTTAATAATAAAGATTATCGTGCAGTAATGTGCTCGCCGATTGTAATTTCGACAATTGATCATTTTATTGATTGTGGCAGTTTGGAGCGTGGTGCCCAAAGTTTAATGCAGTTACGCTTAATGACTAGTGATTTAGTTCTTGATGAAATTGATTCTTATTCTGATGAGCAATTAATCGTAATAAGCCGTTTAGTATTTTTAACTGGTTTATATGGCAAAAATATAATTTTAGTTTCTGCAACTATTAATCCAATTATTGTAGAAAATTTTTTTAATTTATATATGCAAGGATTGAATAAGTATCATAAATTTAATGACACCAAAGAAGTTACACATATAACTCGTATCTGTTTATTTAGTAATTTTGTTGATGTTTGTAAAGTGTTTAATTTAAAAGATAGTGGTGAATTTATTAATATATACAAAGATAAATTTATTAAGCCAATAGTCAATAAACAACAAGATAAAAAAGCATTACGTCGATTAGATATTTTAACTATGTCTAATATTGATAATGATTCTAACGTATTTGAATTAATTTTGAATAAAATATATACTTTACATGATTTAAATCATGAAGTAGCGGAAGGACAAAATTTATCAATAGGGTTTGTTAAATTTAATGATACTGAATTAACTATTAATTTTGCTGAATTTTTACTAAAAACTGACCTCAAAGAAGATTACAGTATTTTAGTTTTGAGTTACCATGCAAAATTAATGTTAGTTCATCGAATTTTGAATGAGCAATTTTTAAATAAACTAAAACGCGATAAGAAAACTTTATATCAAATTCCTGATGTTAAAACTCGAATTCGCAATATCAAGGCTAAAAATATTATAATCATAGTGTCCACTTCACCAATTATAGAAACTGGGATTGATCAAGATTATGATTGGGCAGTATTAGAACCAACATCAACACGTTCATTAATTCAGGCATCTGGACGAGTTAAACGACATCGTAGCAGTGAATATTTAAAGGCCAATCAATTTAATATTAGCTTAATTGAATTTCCACATCGTTGTGAGTGGGGAAAAAATTTAAAACCGAATGATGAATTGTATAAACATCCTGGAGTAGAAGACAATTTTAAAGTTAGAAATATTGAAAATGATTGTCGAAGAATAAATCCATTGATTAGTAACTCAATCAATGATACATATTTGAAAGATTCAGCAAATATTTTAAATATCAGTTATAACACACAGTCATCAGAAAGAATTTATTCGGCAACTAATGTATTTAATCAAGCTATTTCTAGTTGGAAAGATAAAATCAATCAAAATATCGCTATTGATTATTCAGCAGATTTAAATTATTCTCCAATTAGTGCCTATGAATTAATTCGACAACAAATCTTTTTACCTTTGCTAAATGATAAATTGCCACCATACCTTGGTCAA
>CANGJN010000159.1 GCA_947454215.1 Neisseriaceae bacterium
AGTAACAATTGTAGATGAAGTATAAAATATTTAATATCACTAAAAGTATATTTTAAATCATATGCTAATTTGTTATGATAAAATCAATATGTTTATAATGAGTTAATCAGATTATTAAACAAGTTATTCAATAAACCTATTTTTTTCTTTTTTTCCATCCTTTAATAGTAACTTGCTTGGATCTTGACAAGGTAAGTTCATTAGATGGTGTATTTAATGTTATAACTGAACCCGCTCCAATCAAACTATTTTCGCCAATTGTTACGGGAGCAACAATCATACTTCCTGAACCAATAAATGAACCATCTTCTATAACTGTCTTATTCTTATTTTTACCATCGTAATTGCATGTAATAACACCAGCTCCGATATTTACATTCTCACCTACTTGAGCATCGCCAATATAACTTAAATGATTAATTTTAGTATTTTGATTAATTGTAGATTTTTTAATTTCTACAAAATTACCAATTCGAGAGTTATTACTAATATGAACATCTGATCTCATCCTAGCAAATGGTCCAATCACACATTCATTGTCTATACAAGAATCTTCAATATAACTAAAGGCTTTAATCACCACATTATTTCCAATTCTAACATTTCTTAAAATACAATTAGCCTCTATTGTTACATTGCATCCTAATTCAACACTGCCTTCTAAGATACAATTTATGTCTATAAGACAATCTTTACCAAACGTTACATCTCCACGAATATCTAATCTATTTCTATCAATGATCGACAATCCTGTTTTCAATAGTTTAATTGCAATCTCAGACTGATAAATTCTTTCTATTTTTTCTAATTGTTCTTTATCATTTACACCTAATAATTTTAATGTATTTCCATTCTCCAGCGCTTTAATTTCTAAATAATTGTATGCTAACCCAACTAAATCAGTTAAATAATATTCAGATTGTTTATTATTATTGGTTAATTGATTAATATTAGTATGGATAAATTCATTAGGAAAAATATAAAAACCAGTATTTATTTCTTGAATAAATTTCTGATCATAATCTAAATCTTTATCTTCTACTATTTTCAAAACATTATTTTTCGTATCTCTAATTATCCTACCATATCCATCAGGATTATCAATTTTAGAAACAAGAATAATAACATTATTATTATAAATATTTATCATAGACTGGAGTATATCACTACCAATTAAAGGAACATCCCCATATAATATTAAAGTTTTACCTTTATTTTGTAAACCATTTAAAGTACATTTTAAAGCATGACCTGTGCCTAATTGCAGCTCTTGCACATGCCAATTAAAGTTATTATTGGGAAAGGCACCATTAATAACTGATTTTAATAATTCGCCACAAAATCCATAAACAATATTTATACTTCTAGGATTTAAATTTAAAGCTGTTTCAATCACATATTGCAACATATGCTTATTCCCAATTTTATGCAATACCTTAGGAGTATTCGAATTCATTCTCTTCCCTATACCGGCTGCTAAAATTACTATATCTAAATCATTCATTATCATAACTCTTAAAATTTATATTTATTATTTTTACAATCATATGTCGCATTTAAATTAAATAAATTATAATCAGTATCAAAATCATAAATGTCCATTTTTTCTAACTTCTTAACCTTTTTAACTAATGATATTGATAAAGGTAAATTTATTATTTCTATAAATACTTTTATAACCCATAATGTTAAATTGAATTTTAAAAGATAACTTAGTTTAAATACTCCATAAAAGGCAATCGTGCCAAATATAAAACTATCTAATAATCCAGAAAACACAGTAGATACAACAAACCTAACAAACATAAATTTACCACTACTCATAATCTTTAATTTAGACATAATGTATGAATTAATTGGTTCAGATACCACGTAGGCAAATGTTGAAGCTATGATAATTCTTATATTAAAATTTACAAGTTTATTAAATATTGCATTAGTTTCTAAAGCATAATGTGGGCTTGGTAGATGTGTTACAATCTGCCCAAAAACAATAAAAATTATATTATATAAAAAACCTAACCAAATCGATATTCTGGCAAACTTGTAACCATAAACTTCAGTAATTATATCTGATATGATATATGTAATAGGAAATATTAAAATACCCCCATCACTTTCAATAAACCATAACTTTATTAATCTCATATCATACCAATTTGCAATTAAAATAACAACCACATAACTCAATTGAAATAACCATAAATATTTCGGCAGTTGCCGAATATTGTTCTCATAATTATGATTTGTTATTATTTTATTTTCCACTTATCTTTACCTAATATTTTATTTAAAAGACTCAAATTATAAAAATTTAACTTAAATTTAAATTTATCGCCTAACTTTAAGATACACTTACTATATTCATTATAATATACGATTGCAACTGGAACACCATCTTCACCCAACATACTTTCAAAAATGTCAATGTCAAATTTACTATCAATATCTAAGGTTAATTCCGTGACATTACTAATTAAAAAATCATCCATTTTATAAATATTTTTAATTGTAAACTTAACTTCATTTTTATATTCATTATACGACATCTCTACATCGGCAAATATTAATTCATCTTCCTTTATTATATCTATATATTTATTAAACTCACTCTCAGTTAAAAAAAATTTTACCGAACCTAAATTATCAATTAACTCTATCTTGTAATTCTTTTCCGCAACTCCTTTGAAAGAAGAAGAACTGATTAGATTAACTACACCACAAATAGTAGTTTTTATTCTATCCCTAGGTTTGGAACACAAACTCTTTTGAATATACTCACTTTCTAACATATATTTAGATAAGGGTTCAAGATTAAGTTTATTTACAATAACCATGAATTCATCGTATATATTTCCGCTAAAATAATAACCTAAAGCTTGTTTTTCTAAAGCCAACTTATCTTTAATTGTTCCATCCTCTACATTTTCATAAACGAAACTATTAAGTAACTCCAAACTTTTATCTTCTAAATCTTTAAATAAATCATCTGATTTATTTTCATTAATCTCTTCGACATAAGATATAACTTTATTTAAATTACTTAGTAATTTAAATCTATTTGACTCTAGTTTATCAAAGGCTCCAGACTTTATTAGACCTTCAACGGTCTTTTTATTTACAGACTTATCAAAACATCTACTTATGAAATCAATAAAATCTTTAAAAGGACCATTTTGGTTTCTTTCTTCTATGATTTTAGTAGTTGCACCAGACCCTACTCCCTTAATAGCACCCAAACCATATCGAATTGAAT
>CANGJN010000160.1 GCA_947454215.1 Neisseriaceae bacterium
ATATTAGTTTAAAAGATGTAACTTTCTTTGAATTAATAGAAAAACCAACATTAACTGAGATTTCAAAATATTTATTACAATTAAAAGATGATTCTAAGCTTCTTCCAGATTGTAATATGATGTTAGATGCAATCCAAGATATAGAAGAAGACTCTACAAATAGTTTTGTTTATATAAATTTTAAAAATCAATTTTATAAATTTTCATTAAGTAGCCCGTACTCATTCTATGAGTATGTACTTGGAGAAGATAGACGATTAGTTGATTATGATAGTGATGATGAAAGCGATCGATTTAAAACAAATAACCCATTATTTCAACATCATGTTTGGGTTTTGCAAAATGATCAAGAGTATTTAAAATGTGAAAATAACAAAATATATATTCATAATAAAGAAAACAACTTTAATTATGTAATTCCAATAAAAGGTGCTTTATTATATAAAGATCTAAAATACCCTACTATAGCGGTGGCGCACAACGGGAAGAAAGATTTGATTTATAGATTAGATAAAGATCCAAGTCACCCCACTAAAGCTAATTGTGAGGTTTTTTCTCAATTAATAAATGATTCTATTTTATTTAAAAACGATTTTATATATTTTAAGTATAATTTTGGACTTTATCGAATTAATATACCTGATGATATATCTTTAATTGAGAATATATATAAATACAATCCATCCACTGGTAATTTTGAAATAAATATTAAAGGAAAAGTTGTATGTAAAAATTCAGATGGAGAAAATTATTTAATAATCGAAGATCATCCAAAAGAACCTATAAAGTTTAATTTATCAGAGTTATCTTTTATATCTCCACTTTATTTACAAAATTCAGATATTCCAAAAGAATACGAACTATTAACAGTTACAGATCACGCTTCAAAGTTAGTATTAGATGAATTTAATTAATTTGTAAATTATTTATTCTTCATCTATACATAAGTTGCGATTTTTATAAAAAAAGATTTTTTTTACTAAGTTTTACATTTTTTAACTAAACTTGTAAATGTATTCTTTGTTTATAATATTAAAACTAATAGTGTTTCTACCAATGTATCTTTGTCTTCCTCTATGTATTAGGCACACCAGAGAAGATGTTTCTTTTAAAATTAAAAGAGGAATAATTTGTCCTAAAATTGTCCTCCACTTACTTGTCAGAATATATTAACTTATAATGCAACCAGTTGTTAAAATAGTTGCCATCAGTCGGGTAAAACCATACAAAGTACTGATTAAAGAGTTTGACAGGTTTTGCAAAGAAAAGATATGAGGTAAAGTGTTAATTATTATGGTAATGTACAAAATTGAGCATTTAATATTTAATTAACAATAAAATCATAAATGCAGGTTAATCTGAAATTTATTGTTGAAGAAGAGCATAATAATAATCGTGCATTATGTCGGAGACAATTTGTTTCTAAAAATTATAATAATTCTAGTGGCTTAATCATAATTCTCTTGTTAGAAAATTTAGTAATAATTTAAAACTTATAAAAACATAATTATCGTTTAAATTAAACTTAATTATACTTTATTTTTTTCAAAGGTATAACCCTTGTTTAACAGTAGGGAAGAGTGTAAAATTTAAAAAATAAATCACTGACTTATGTTATTAATTTTTTAAAAGGGTTGGAAATTGGTATAAATAATTTATTTTTAAGTTCTATGATGTTTTAATTTAATATACAATTATCATTTTCAATGGTTATAGGTGGATAAAAATGGAAATTAATGAGATTAAAAAGAATGCTTTTTCAATGCCCTATACTTGCCCTAGTGCAATTAAAATTAACTATCAATTTAAAAATAGAGAATATTTGTCTATTGATTATGAGTCTGATATCAATATTCTACGAGAAATTGTACCACAGCCTCTAAAAGTAATAAATCCGATTGTTAAATTTCAATTTATTAATATGCCAGATGCTACTGGATTTGGAGAATATAAATCTGTATCTCAATTAATTGAAGTTGAGTTAAATGGTAAAACGGGATTATATGCATATAATATGTATTTAGATAACTTAGCACCTATTGCTGCAGGAAGAGAAATATGGGGATTTCCAGAAAAATTAGGAACCCCAAACCTAAAAGTAGAATCTGATACAATTTTAGGAACTTTGAATTATAATAGTATTAGAGTAGCAATTGGTACCATGGGCTATAAATATAAAGAATTAGATAAAAATTTAATCAAAGAGTATTTTCATACTACACCAAATTATTTATTAAAAATAATACCTGACGTTAATTTACAAACTTCTTGTATTTGTCAATTAATAGAGTTTTATTATAAAGATGTAAATATTATAGGTGCATGGAGTGGTCCTGCAACTTTGCAATTATTTAATCATGCATTAGCACCAGTGAGTTATTTACCAATCAAAAAAATTATTTCTGCGCAACATATTATTTCAGACTTAACTTTGGGTTTTGGGGAAATTATATATGATTATTTAGAAAAATAAATGCTACTATTTAGGAAAAATTTTTATTAAATTGAAAAATATATGTTATATGACATAAAATTTTTAATTTATTAAGCATAATTTTTTTATTTGTGATAAAATTATATTATGTTTTTTTATTTGGAGACTTTGTATGAAAAAAATAATTACTCTCGGTTTATTGACTATTTCAATACATTCTTTTGCAGAAGGAAATAATTTGTATCTTGGAGGTGCTGCTGGTTTTGGATGGAACACTGTACAAACACCAGATGCAACTTTTAGGATTAATGGTGGATTTAATGTTTCTGATAACTGGGCATTTGAAGTAGGAGACACAATTCTTACTCAATCAGGATCAAACCCTAATCAAGGTATGCAGTACTATGATCTATCAATTAAAGGCACAGTTTCATTTGCTGAATCTCTTGATGGATTTATACAATTAGGTGGTGCATATGGTACACCTTCATATGTTAGTTCTGCATCAAATACTTCTTCAGGCATTGGCACTGCTGGTTGGAACTTTCTAACAGGTTTAGGGGTAGACTTTATAGTAACTCATGAAGTATCATTAAATGTTAGTGATTTGTATTATTATGGTTCTCCTACACCACAAGGAAATACTAATGTTTTATTAGGTGGAATTAAATTTAGTTTTTAATAATTACTAAATTTTTATCTATTTTAACTGGAATAGTTATACTCAGCTTTGTTATAACGGAAGTTTCCGATTTTTTAAAATGCATTTATCAGTAAGTCATTGATTTAGTTTTTTTTTAAAATTTATTAGTTTTTTTTTG
>CANGJN010000161.1 GCA_947454215.1 Neisseriaceae bacterium
AAAAAGTCAAGTAATACAGCAACTTAATTTTTAAAAAATGGTTACTACTTAGCAGTAGTTAATGCATTGTTATCATTAGATAATTTTTTTAGAAAATTTTCAAGTTAATTTTAAATACCCACCTTATTACAGCATGTTTAAATTTAATATATCTGATAATCAACTTATTAATATTCAAATAACTCAATATGTTATATGCTACTTAGTAGTAACAAAAAATGTAATTTTGGGTACCACATCTTTTGTACAAATTACTAAATAAAGTATTTTAATAGCTAAACTTTATAATGTAATTTCAATTTTAATTTTTATGTTTAATTAATAAGTGGAAATGGTATAACTTGATTAATCATAATTAATGTATGTATTATAACACAATATTAACAATAATTTCAATAGTAGTTTATATCATTAATGAAATCAATCAATAAAACTTTTTCAAATAAAATAAATATTTAAACCTTTACCTCGGCTATTAATAAAATTATTTATACTTAGTGTTATAAGTTGCTTTTTATTGAGATGAAGTATGTTATAATTCTCTTTTTATGTTTAATTAAAAAATTGAAATGGTATTATTCCTATATTGTTATTATTTAATTATCTTTAAAAAAAATGAGCATTTTTTATAAAATCAAAACAACAGTTTTTAATAGTTTTAAGTATACAATTTATATAAGTCTTGAGTTATGCGAATGTTTAATTCTCTAACCCTTATAGAATACTATAGTTATAAATATGACGCTAGTGGAAATAGTTTAGATTTAAAAAATAGAGATATATTTCCTTTCACTATGATATAATAATTACATAGGATTTAATTTTAAATTTATTATACAGGTATTAGTAAATTTGTACTTTTTTTGACAATAAACTTTTATAGTACATTTTATTATTTAATCGTATCCATAGGCTTAAAAATTTTTGATATAATAAAATAACGATTCTAAACTAAAATAAAACATAAAATGTATACATATTCTAGTATTGAATAATTATTTATTTAGAAAACTGAATGTTGAATAGACATCTTTCCTAATCATAGAAAATCTTGGTAAAGATAAAACTTCATTGTTAATTTAGTTCAAAATTAAATATTAAAACAATCAAAAGTACTATTAAATGTTTTAATTATACTTCTATATTTAGAACCAATTATTTTAAATATTTTAATTTCCTAATAACATATTCAATCCCTCTGAAGATAAATATTTATTATGTTTTTTTCTTCAGTTAAAGTTCTATTTTTAGATTTCTTATGTGTTATATTAATATTACTTGACTTTGACTATTTTTAAAAAATTCAATGTTAGCCTAAAAAATAATGTATAATAACACTTTAAAATATAATTTTTTAGTGGTTATTAAAATGACAAACTTACCTATTTATTAAATTCTAATAATGCAAGTAGATAAATAAACTATATTTTACATTTTTTATCTTTTAATTTAAAAAATTAATTTAAAATTATATGTCTAAAATATAGATTATTATTAGTATTTAATACCAAAAAGAATAATTTTTTTATCTAAATTGTTTAAATTTTACAATTTAAAAATATTAGAGATTAATTTTATTCCTTAACAAAATCTTATATAGAATTCAAAATATAGAATACTACCAATTAGTTAAAAATTAATATCTAAATTTATTAAGGATGTTCTATCATGTACAATTTATATGAAACTAAATCAGATTTAGTATCGAGTAGTGGACAAAAATATCAATTTTATTCTCTTAAAAAACTAAAACAAAAAGGCTTTAATATAGATAAGTTACCTGTTTCAATTAGAATAATACTAGAATCTGTTCTAAGAAACTATGATGAAGTCAAAGTTACTGAAGATCATGTAAAGCAATTATCAAATTGGAAGCCACATGAAGCAAGAAATAATGAAATACCTTTTTTAGTCGCAAGAATAGTTTTACAAGATTTTACTGGAATTCCTTTATTAGTAGACTTAGCTGCAATGAGATCGGTTGCGAATGATCTTGGTAAAGACTCTAAAACTATTGAACCATTAGTACCAGTTAATCTGGTAGTAGATCATTCAGTACAAGTTGACAGTTACGGAAATAAAGATGCATTACGTTTTAATATGGAGTTAGAATATAAAAGAAATTATGAACGATATGAGTTTATTAAATGGGGAATGCAAGCCTTTGATACCTTTAGTGTTGTTCCACCAGGTGTGGGAATTATTCATCAAGTTAATTTAGAGCATTTCTTTGTTGGGTTACAAAAAAAAGATAATTTGATTTTTCCTGACACCTTAGTCGGCACTGATTCTCATACAACAATGATAAATGGAGTTGGTGTTGTTGGTTGGGGTGTAGGTGGGATTGAAGCTGAAGCTGGAATGCTTGGGCAACCTGTATATTTTTTAACACCTGATGTCGTGGGAGTAGAGTTAAGTGGCAGGATGAAGGAGGGAGTTACTGCAACTGACTTAGTTTTAACGATAACAGAAATGTTAAGAAAATCTAAAGTTGTTGGTAAGTTCGTAGAGTTTTATGGTGAAGGTGTAAGTGCCTTATCTGTTACTGATAGAGCAACTATAAGTAATATGGCCCCAGAATACGGAGCAACTATGGGTTATTTCCCAGTTGATGAGGAAACCGTGAGATTTTTGAGATCCACTGGTAAATCTGAAGAAGAAGTAGAAGTTTTCGAAACATATTTTAAATCTCAAGAATTATTTGGAATTCCCAAAGCAGGTCAAATTGAATATTCAGAAAACTTGAAGTTAGATTTATCTAGTGTAAACCCATCTATAGCAGGACCTCAGAGACCACAAGATAGAATTGATTTAATGAACTTAAAAGAAAATTTTATTAAAAATTTTTCTTTACCAACGAATGAAAGAGGTTTTAATAAATCTCAACATGATCTAAATAAAAGATTCAATGTTAAAGGATCCAATTTTGATTTAGGAAATGGTGATGTCTTAATAGCTGCAATAACATCATGTACAAATACTTCCAATCCAAATGTAATGTTAGCAGCCGGTTTGTTAGCTAAAAAAGCAGTTGAGAAAGGCTTAACAGTTCATAATAGAATAAAAACATCTCTTGCACCTGGATCTAGAGTTGTAACTGAGTATTTAAAACTTTCAGGTCTATTACCATATTTAGAAAAACTTGGATTTTATTTAGCAGGTTATGGTTGTACAACCTGTATCGGAAATGCAGGAGATTTAAAACAAGAAATTAATGATACCATTGTAAATAATG
>CANGJN010000162.1 GCA_947454215.1 Neisseriaceae bacterium
ATCTCCAGTAATATATTTTCCTAATAGAATTTCTTTAGCTAAAACATTTTCTAAGTTTTGAGTAATTAAACGCTTTAATGGTCGGGCTCCATATAGGCTATCAAAACCTTTTTCAGCTAGAAAATCAACAACAGAGTTTGATATATCCAATTTTAATCCCAATGAACTCACTCTTTCTATCAAAGGTTTTAACTGGATCTTTGCTATGTCTTTCATTTGTGAGGCTTTTAATGCATGAAATACAACAATATCATCTATTCTATTTATAAATTCTGGTTTGAAGTTTTCTTTTACCTCTTCCATAATCATTGTTTTAATTTCATCATATGTCGATTTATTCATATGTTGAATTTGAGAACTACCAATGTTAGATGTCATAACTATAACAGTATTTTTAAAATCTATTACTCTTCCCTGACCATCAGTTAATCTTCCATCATCTAATATTTGTAATAAAATATTAAATATATCTGGATGAGACTTCTCAATTTCATCAAATAGAATAAGAGAATAAGGTTTTCTTTTAACCGCTTCAGTTAAATAACCGCCTTCATCATATCCCACATAGCCTGGTGGACTCCCAATTAACCTTGAAACACTATGTTTCTCCATATATTCGGACATATCAATTCTGATTAAACTATCTTTGCTATCAAAGAGAAATTTAGCTAATGATTTACATAATTCTGTTTTTCCAACTCCAGTTGGGCCTAAAAATAAAAATGAACCATATGGTTTGTTAGGATCTGATAATCCAGCTCGTGATCTTCTAATAGCATTTGAAACCGCATCTATAGCCTCATTTTGACCAACTATATTTTCATGTAAAATTTCTTCAATTCTAATTAATTTCTCTTTTTCACCTTTTAATAATTTATTAGTAGGAATACCTGTTGCTTTAGCAACTACATCTGCTATTTCTTCAACTCCTACTTCAGTTCTTAATAATTTAAATACTCTTTTAGCATTTCCTTCGGTTTGTTTAAGCTTCATTTCCAGTCCAGGAAGTACCTCATATTGCAGTTTTGATGCTTTTTGCCAATCTCCAATTCTTTTATAACCTTCAATCTCGTTCCTAATTTTATCGGTTTCATCTCTTATTGATTGATTACTTTGTACAAAGGCTTTTTCTGATTTCCAGATCTCATTAAAGTCAGCAAACTCATTTTCTAATTTCAAGATATCATTATTTATGTCGATTAATCTACTCTTACTAAGATCATCTTTTTCTTTTTTAACAGCTTCACGTTCAATTTTTAATTGTATTAATTTGCGCTCTAATTTATCCATAACCTCTGGTTTAGAATCTATTTCAATTTTTATTTTAGATGCAGCCTCATCTATCAAATCAATAGCTTTATCTGGAAGAAATCTATCTGTAATATATCTATTAGATAATTCAGCAGCAGCTACAATTGCAGGATCTGTTATTTCAACTCCATGATGAATTTCATATTTTTCTTGTAAACCTCTTAAAATAGCAACAGTATCTTCTACGCTTGGCTCGTTTACTAAAACTTTTTGAAAACGACGCTCTAATGCAGGATCTTTCTCTATATATTTTTTATATTCATCTAATGTTGTTGCTCCTATACAATGTAACTCTCCTCTAGCTAATGATGGTTTTAACATATTTCCTGCATCGATTGCACCATCAGCTTTACCTGCTCCGACTAGGGTATGAATTTCATCAATAAAAATTATATAGTTACCACTATTTTTAGATAACTCTTTCAAAACTGATTTTAGTCTTTCTTCAAAATCTCCACGAAATTTAGCTCCTGCTAATATACTTGCCAAATCTAAAATTAACAAATTTTTGTTTTTTAATCCTTCAGGAACCTCATTATTAACTATTCTTTGGGCTAAACCTTCTACTATTGCTGTTTTGCCTACACCAGGCTCACCAATTAAGATTGGATTATTTTTCGTTCTTCTTTGAAGTACTTGAATTGTTCTTCTTATTTCATCATCTCTTCCAATTACTGGGTCAAGTTTACCCTCCATAGCCATCGAAGTTAAATCGATAGTATATTTTTTTAATGCTTCTCTATTTTCTTCACTATTTTTATCTTGCACAGGATCACTTCCTCTAATTTCAATTATTACTTTATTTAATATTTCTTTTGAAAGATTATATTTCCTAAGTATTTTCCCTACTTCTCCTTTATCATCAACGGCGGCCAATAAAAATAACTCTGTAGATATAAAGGTATCTTTATTCTTTATTGATTCTTTTTCAGTTGAATTTAATAAGTTCATTAGATTCATTGAAATATTAACTTCAACATTATTACCTATTATTTTAGGTAATTTAGAAATAATAATGTTTAAATCATTTTTTAATTTAAGTTCATCTATATTTAACTTCTTAAATATTCCAGAAATAGTAGAGTTATCGTTTATCATTGCAAGCAATAAATGTGCTGGTTCAATGTATTGATTTTCATTAGCTAAAGCGAGAGTGTTTGCCTCAGATATAGCGTTTTGAAAATTAGTAGTTAATTTATCAATTTTCATTATTTTATCCTATAAAGTTTTATTTTAAATATTTATTTAATAAATCAGTTATTAAATAACTTTTATTTTAATACCCATAGTGACTTTTAATTGTTTTGCTTAGGGTTTCATCTCAAAGGAATTAGCCTGAGATTCTAAGGTTTGATTTGATAAATGATTTGGAAATTTAGTGTTCTAAAATTATAGTTTTAGGCAGTAAATATATATCAGTAATTTTAATATTATATCAATTGGATAATTGCTTATTTAATTGATACTTTTTCTTTTAGATGATTATATTTTAAATTAAATTAGAGTTTATCTTCTTTAAAAATAAAGTATTATTAAGGTATTTGAAAATATTAATAGTTATAGTTATTTATCAATACAGTATTTCTAATTATAGAAAACTCAATTTATGTACAATAATTTTATAGTAATCTAATTATTTTAGATAATAATATTTTTATTGATTACATTGAGTGATTAAATTAATTATTTATAAAAAATAAATGTTTTATTACTACTTATACCATTTCCTTAGTTATGTTTACCCAGTATAAACTTACTTTTTATTATAGAAAATTTGGAAATGAACTTATATTTTAAATAAATGATGCAAAAAGTAACATTATAATGTTGTGCAATTAAAATAGAGAAATGGTATTACTAGTATTTATTAAGTATAAAAAACTATTTAATTGTATCAATATG
>CANGJN010000163.1 GCA_947454215.1 Neisseriaceae bacterium
AACTTTGAATAGTTTTTTTTTATTTCAAAAACTCAAAATTTTCTGTACTTTAGCAATTTTTTAAAAATTTAGAATGCACTAAGTATTTATCAATTCAATAAAATCATGATTTTTAAATTTTAACTTATCACCTTTTTTTATTAGATTTATTAAAAAGATAAACTATTGATTATTTTTTTGTACTAATAAATAAACAACACTAAATATTACATAGTATTTTTATACCAAAAGGTAATGGTTAAGTATCCTTGATCTTCATTTAAAAATTCGTTAGCAATAATTAGAAATGAAACAAAATATTACCATTAAACTTGAAGTCGAACTTAAAGTTACCAAATAACCTCCCATTGACTCTTAACACTTAAGTTAACTTTGTTTTCTTCAAATATAACTTATAAAATACATCTTTTAATAAATGATTCTATTATAAATTCAGATTAATAATTGTTATTACTACCAACAACTCTATGAAATTTTGTTACTACTCAGCAGTGCTTAAGTATTTGATTTGTATGCAATTATCTCAATCGAAAAATAGATTTTATTCAGTAAATAATTTAAACAAGGCTATAAATACGGCATTATAAAAATTTATATAATTTAGTAAATTTTAATTTTTTACAATCAAAACAGTATGTTAATACTGCTGAGTAGTAACAAAATTTTATAAAAAGTCAGGAAAAAATTATTTTTAATGTTATATAAAACTTTATTTTATCACACTTTTAAAAATTATGGGGAATTACTGATTATTTTATCTCTTGATACCAACTATTTGGAAGAATATGTTAAATTTAGTCTAACTTTGATACAAATATTTTAAGGATGAAAATGAAATGAAAATTTCTAGAATACTACAATTTTTAATTTTATTAATTCTAATTACGTTTTACTCTTATAGTAATAACTGTCTTCAACTACAAGGTTATACTGAAAATAAAAGTGTTTCATTTCCCTTGTATTCTGTAGATGACTGGCGTCGGCCTGGACTTTCAGCTAAACTGTATGAAAAAAGTCATAAAGCTAAGTATCCTCTTCCTTATGAAGTAAAGAAAGAAAATGACCTTCTAGAGGAAGAATATCAACATGAATATTATGAAAAAAATATAACATTGTCATTTAATGATGATTACACTGCAGGCACATATACTTTAACCTTGTATTCATATGTAAAATATTGGCTTTACGATATTGATGACTGGGAAACAGACTATGGATTTGAAAAACCATTAGAATTAGAGAATGGAGCATTTCATTGTAATAGCGAAATGGAAGATAATAATCAACTATTTAAAATTGATCTTGATGATTCAATTTACTTTAATTCATTTAATATTCATATTAATGACCATAATATGAGTACCCCATTATACTTTTCTGAATTAAATTCTAAAGATTTTAGAAAACAACATAATTTAGAGGATGGAGTATATGAAACTTCAGATAAAAAAACTTTTCAAGTTATTAATTCAAAAATAATAAAATTAAATAAGAGAGACAGAAATTCTAATCTGTATTTTTCTAAATTAAATAAGAGAGACAGAAATTCTAATCTGTATTTTTCTAATATAAAATGGAAGGAAGTTTTTACTAATTTTGAAGGTCCTTTAGGAATACAAGCATTTGATTTTTCAATGCCTGACACAGACTCAGAAGAAGAACTACATTTAAGACTAACATCAAAAGTTCTTAAATACATTCCAAATGTTAAATCAGTTCATAAAAAACATAAAAAACATGATGAATAATATAGTGCTTAATCCCATTAATTTCTAAAAGTATGTTATGAAGGGTTTAATAATTATTTAAAATGTCATACTATGAAATTTAATTGTTATTGGGATAGAAACTTTTATAGAGATAACATACGAATTATAAACCAATTAATTTTAGATATAAAATTTTTGCACCATATACAGTATACTGACTCGAGGTTATTTAATTTTTTATTCCACATCATATTGGCAATGCCAATTTTATTTAAATCATTGTGTAACAACAAACAATAAAAGATAAATTATTAAAATAAATATGTTTTAGATAATTTAATATAAAAGATAAACCATTGATTTAATAGCGTTATTTATAATAACCCTTTATTTATCTGCTATAAATTTTGTATTAAATCGCAAAAAAAGAATACCCATATTAAAAACTTTAATTATAAGTACACTTTAACCAAAACATTTAACTATAATTCCAAATTCATTTAACTTAGCTGCAATTTTGTTAAGAAATTCTAAAGATAATGGAGTAAGATTTTTACCTTCTAATAATTGCGGAGTTCTAGC
This sequence comes from Neisseriaceae bacterium, assembly GCA_947454215.1. Taxonomy (GTDB): domain Bacteria; phylum Pseudomonadota; class Gammaproteobacteria; order Burkholderiales; family UBA11063; genus Aquella. The sequence goes on from CANGJN010000163.1 coordinate 2,292, forward strand.
TATAGTATATAATAAAACGTAATCAAAATTCGGCTTAACTTCTTTTAATAAATTAATATAATTGTCTATTTGTTCTAAACTTGGTTCATAAATTCCTATTTTAAACATACATGTTTGAATAACTACTGGACATAATTTAGATGTCACCTCTAATCTATGCTTAATATTCACTGTTGATACATTTATTTGATTTATTATATTAGTTTCTTTGTTATTAGTTCCATCAATTTTAAACCATACTAAACCATTTTGATTAGCTAAACTTTTTAATCCTTCTTGAACTTGAACATTATCTATTTTACTACCATTAGTAATTAAAATAGTTTTTACACTTTTAAATAAATTATATTCAATCTTTAATCTCCCAATTAAATCAACAACTTCAAAAAAATCTTTGGATAATGTTGGCTCTCCATCTCCTGCTAATGCAATATCTTTAAACACTTGAAAATCTTCAGGTAAATTAAGTTTCAAATAATCAGTATTCATTATCAAATTTAGCATATACCTTAATTCTATCTCTAATTTATCTAGATTAATTCTTTCTGGAGTACCTCTTATTAAGTCTGGAACTTGGCAGTAAATACAACGCCAATTACAGGACTTGTTTAAATTTAAATTAATACCGAGAGATAACCCTTCGGCTCTTCGTGAAAATACAGGATACAAATATTGTAAAACACTATATTTAGTAGGATGTTCATTAACTGTTAAATTCATTTTAAATACTTTCTATTTTAAATAAATAATTAAATTGATACTTTATAACGGAAGTTTCCGATTTTTTAAAATGCATTTATCAGTAAGTCATTGATTTAGTTTTTTTTTTAAAATTTATTAGTTTTTTTTTGTGGTTACATTTTTTATATCTCTTATAGGTAATTTAATATTTAACTTATCTAATAATAAC
>CANGJN010000164.1 GCA_947454215.1 Neisseriaceae bacterium
CATCAATAGCAACTAATACTTTATTTTTTAATTTTACAGTAAAAACATATAAATAGAATTTGGGAATTGGAATTAGTTTTATACCTGTCGCCATACTAATACCTAAGGCAATACTCAAACCTATTCTTAATCCTGTAAATGACCCTGGACCTTCAATATATGAAATATAATCCAATTCCTTTACAGTTATGTTTGCTTGAATAAGTAATTGATTAATTTTATCTATTATAAAAAGAGAATGTTTGTTTTTTACTAAATCAAAACTAGAAAATATGTTATCTCTTGATTTTAAAGCAAGAGATAGATATTCAGAAGATGTGTCGATGGCTAGAATGTTTTTCATATAAAATTAATTCAAGGAGAACCTGTTACATAAGTCTATGACATCTTGTTTAATTTTAGATAATAAATTTTGATCTTTAGGGTTAGATAGTACATCAGCTACCATATTAGCAACTAGTATAGATTCCTGTTCTTTAAAACCTCTGGTAGTAATGGCTGGACTTCCAATCCTAACTCCTGAGGTTAGCGTAGGAGATAAAGGATCATTGGGAATCGAATTTTTATTAACCGTGATATTGATTGAATCTAACAATTCTTGTGATTCTTTGCCATTAATACTTTTATTTGTTAAATCTATTAAAAATAAATGAGATTCAGTTCTCCCTGACACAATTCTAAATCCTCTTTGCTTAAAAACCTCTACCATTGCATCGGCATTTTTTCTGACTTGAATTTGATATTCTATAAAGTCAGGTTGAAGAGCCTCTTTAAATGCAACAGCTTTGGCAGCTATTATGTGCATTAATGGACCACCTTGTAACATAGGGAATATTGCAGAATCTATTGTTTTTTTATATTGTTCTTTAGCTAATATTATACCGCCTCTAGGACCTCTTAGCGTTTTATGGGTTGTTGAGGTAATAAAGTCAGCATATTTGACAGGTGACGGATATTGTTTGGCGGCTATTAAACCAGAGTAATGCGCCATATCAACCATCAAAAGAGCTGAATTTTCTTTGGCTATTTCACCAAATGTCTCAAAGTTTATTTTTAATGAGTAACAGGAAGCCCCAGCAATTATTAATTTAGGTTTATATTTGTGAGTTTTTGCCGCAACTTCTTCATAATTAATTTCTTCATTTTCATTTAGCGAATAATTTATAAAATTAAATAGTTTCCCTGAAACATTTACGGGAGAACCATGTGTTAAATGACCTCCATGATTTAATTGCATTCCTAAAACTGTATCACCAGGATTTAACATTGAAAAATAAACTGCTTGATTAGCTTGGGAACCAGAGTGGGGTTGAACATTAGCATATTCAGCATCAAACAGTTTTTTGACTCTATCAATTGCTATTTCTTCTATTTGATCGACATATTCACAACCACCATAATATCTTTTATGTGGATATCCTTCTGCATATTTATTTGTTAATATTGATCCCTGAGCTTCTAAAACTGCTTTTGAAACATAGTTTTCAGATGCAATTAATTCTAGGTGTAAATTTTGCCTAGTTGTTTCTTTATTTATTAGATTATAAATTTCTATATCTGAATTTATTAAATTATGATCATTCACTATATGTCCCTTTCATTAAATGTAGCTATTTTATTTATATCGTCATCCCCAATATACTCACCGGATTGTATTTTTATTATAATTAAATTTTTATCAGTATTATTTTCTAACTTATGTACTGCATTAGGCCTAATATAGGTAGATTCATTGGCGAGCAGATAATATGTCTTATCATTTGTAGTTATTTTTGCACTACCTTCAACTACAACCCAATGTTCATTTTTGTAGTGATGAGACTGCATTAAAACAAAAGAATGAGGTTTTATTTCTAATTTTTTAATTTTATAAAATGATCCTTCTTCTATTATTGTATATGTTCCCCATGATCGAAAATTTGTTTGATGTTGACTATATGTATGATGTTTCATTTGCTTCAATTTATCAAATATAATCTTGACATTTTGAGATTTATGTTTATCCGCAATTAATATGGCATCTGGAGTATCAACAATTATTAAATCATTTAAGTCAACACAAGCAATTATTCTATCAGTGGAATAAACTAAGCAATCTTTAGTATTATGTAGAATTGATTCACCTATTATAGCGTTATTTGAATCATCTTTTGGTAAACTTTGAAATATAGATAACCAAGAGCCAATATCAGACCATCCAATAGAACAAGGAACTACACCTATATTATTACTTTTTTCTATAAGTGCATAATCTATTGATATATCTTCTGAATGAAGAAATAATTCTCTATTTAAGTGTAATATCCGACTATCAAATGCATTTTCTTGTTTTGAATTAATAATACAATTATTGGTTGAATTTAATAGATCAGGTGAGTATAATTTAAATTCATCTATAAATGTGTTTACTAATCCGCAAAACATTCCAGAGTTCCATAAATATGATTTTGAAGATAAATATTGTTGAGCTTTTTCTAAATTAGGTTTTTCTACAAATCTTTTTATAGAATAACCACTTTCAATAGGATTTGAAAAATCAGCCTCTATATATCCATAGCCTATTTCTGGGTATTGTGGCGTTATACCAAAAGTTACAATAAAGTTTTTGTTTACTAATGATTGTGCATCATGAACAGCTTTATTAAAAGCAATAGAATCTGTAATTAGATGATCAGCTGGCATTATTAGCAATGGTTCATTTTTAGAATATAATTTAGATAAATATAAGCAAGCAGCAGCAATAGCGGGAGCAGTATTCCTTCCATATGGTTCAAGTATAAAATCAATTTGTAAATTATAATGATTGATTTCAGTAAACTCATCTTTCATGCGATAAAAAAGGCTTTCATTTGTAACAACAACAATTCTGGTTACATTTGGTAAACCTATTGCTCTAATTAAGGTATTTTGAAATAAACTTATTCCATCAGAAAGTTTGATAAATGGTTTAGGATATGATAGACGTGAAACAGGCCATAATCTAGAGCCCGAACCACCAGAAATTATAACAGGTATCATTTTATATCCTATAATAAATTCATTATTTAAATTGGTTTGACAAGTTTTAAATTAGATAATGATTTTCAATATTATACAAAAAGGTTATCTTCTTTATATTCAAGAAAAATATATGACAAGTAAGAAAAATTTTATTAGATTACTAACGAACAAAATAA
>CANGJN010000165.1 GCA_947454215.1 Neisseriaceae bacterium
GTCATTGTCGTTGTTTTACTTGCACTATTTAATTGAATTTGTTTATAAATTATGATATACCAAATTAATTAATAATATACTTTAAAGGGTCCTTTAACTTTAACACCCCCTTAATAAGTATATTATTTATTTCTCTTTCATCTAGATAAAACCTTAATTTTTGATATGTATTAAAATACTTATAATTATAACATAGTTAATCTTTTTATAAAAAATTAAATTATTTTTTTAAAAAATTAATGTGAAACATAGGTTAGATCTGCTATAAAGTTTGAATTTATTTTTGATTATAATAATTATAAGGAATATAAATATGAGAGGCGGGGATTTGATAAAATGATAGCACTTTGCTTGAACTATCATCAATTAATATAAAATATTTTACTAAATTGAATTAATCTTACTCAGTACCCTATTACTACAAATAATACATAAGAAACAAAATACAGTTAAACATATATAATATTTGACACTATAATTGTTAAATATTATTTTTAGATATTATTAAATATATACTAAATAGAAATAAAATAAATGTAGGTAATATCGCAATTATTAATGGATTCATATTTATCAATAAAGCTAAAGATGATAACAATTTATTAATAAAAAAATAACCAACACCTATGAATACTGCTGCAAATAATTTACTACCTAGATTAATATTTCTTCTATTGTTAGGAATAAATCCTACACATATTAGTGCCATTCCTATACAAGAAAATGGATATACTATCTTTTCCCAAAATGAAATTATATATTTTTTATTATTTTGGTGAAGTTCCTTTAATTTTGAAATATAACTCATTAGATTTATAATAGACATATTATCAGGATCAATAATCAATACATCAAAAAATTTAGGGTCTATTGAAGTGATCCAATTGCGAATTTTTTCTTTAGTATAAATAATCCTATCTTTGGTATACAATGTTTCATAGACATTACTAAGTATCCAATATTTATTAATACTATCATATTTCCCAGATTCAGCTATAATATATAAAATTAATTGAAGTTTATTATTATATTTTAAAATCTTAATTTTTTCTATATCAGAGTTAGGTAAAATTTGATTTATATTAATAAAACTATTATTACCATCTTTTGTCCAAACTCCTGAATGTAATTGAATATAATATATTTCATGTGTTTTTGATTTTTTATAAATGTTCGAGTAATTATTAGTTCTTGGAACAACGAATTCACCTAAAACAAATAAGAATATTGAAAAAAATAAACCAAAAAAAAATAGTATTTTTGTTATAGAAAATAATGATACTCCTGAAGTTCTTATAACCGCATATTCAGAATAATTAACCATACTTAGTAAAGCTAGCATTACACCGATTAAAATAGACATTGGTAATAAAAGATAAATCGAGTTTGGAACTTGAAGAACTGTATAAAATATCAATGAAATCATATTAAAATCTTCTTTACCTAGACTATCGATTTGCCCCAATAAACTAAAAATAGAAAATACAAAGATTAAAGAAATTAAAATTAAAGTTGTATTTATAAGACATTTTTTTATTATATAACTTGTCAGCAGTTTCATTTTTTTCTCATAATAGAAAAATAGCCTTTAGGTAATGTTTTTGCATAAACAAATAATAAAGTTAGTATGAAAAATATAAAATGTATAAATATAACATGGTAAATGGTTATTTTGCCACTATTTATATAACCATTTAATGATAATATTATATTTTCATAGATTGCATATATGATTGGTGGAAGAATAAAAACATAACTATTCTGACTCCTTCCTATTTTGATACTAATAGGGACAGCTATCATACACATTATAAACATCATTAAAGGTATCGATATTCTCCAAGAAAGTTCAGACTTTGCTCTGAATGAATTATCATTTATTAATTGATTTAGTTTTAATGTTGAAACCTCAAGTTTATTGCTGTCTAGAGGAGAAGACTCTTTAAGCACACTAACTCTAAATGAATCAAAATGTATTTTAAAACTTTCATTTTTCATATCAAATAAGTCAGTTCTATTTCCATCATTTAGTAAAACCTCGAAAACACCATTTTTATTAATTATTTTACCTTCTTTAGCAGTAATATTAATGGTTTTACTATCTTTACTATTATCACTATATTGTATAAAAATATTTTTAGCAGTACCTTGATTTAAATTATAATTTTCCAAATAATATATTTGATTGCCTTCTTTATTTTCTTTAAATGTACCCGGTGTAATTATCAGATTTGCTTCTTGTTTTAGTAAATAATCTGTATATATTTCAGATTTTTCAGTAGCCCATGGAGTTATGTATAAGGAACTTATACCACAAATAATTGTTAATGGCAAACTAAATATCATTGTAGCCCTTAGCCAATAAAATGCCGAAAGGCCTGATGATAGAAAAATAGAAAACTCATGATCTTTACAATATCTATTTATTGTTATTACAATGGTTAAAAAACAAGCAATAGTTATAATCATAGGAAAACTAGCCAATGTTCCATATATTATTAAAGTTAGTAATGTAGTTGTAGGAATATTGCCCGATATAGCTTGATTAATTAATTTAAATAATTCAGTTACAGGTAATAAAATAATTAAAATTATTAATATTTTACTAGCATTTGTTACTAATTCTTTATAAAAATATTTTTTTATTATCATGTTTTTCTATTTATTAACTTACCTTACAGATTAATTATACAAGTCATCAGCAATTTTCCTTTAGTGATAATTATTTAACTAGTTATTATATATCTTTCCCAAACTATTTTAAGGTATTTTGAAATAAAACAATATTTTCAATAATTTTAAATCGCCTGATAAATCAGGTAATATCTATTTCATTTATTTAAAATTTAATGTTATAAAGTTACAGTGCTAACTTGCAACTATTAAAATAGTAATAAATCTAATAAAGTAAAAATAAAATTTAAAAAAATTATTAAGGACTCAAAAGATATAAAAAAAGTATCAAAATGTATAAATCATAATTGATTTGATTTTTTGTTTACTATAGCATTATATATTATTGTTCTAAAATTGCAAAACTAATTCAACTTAAAACAACTCAAAAACATTTGACTAAGACAACTATTGACGATATATACTTTTATCAGTGTTAACTAATGATTTTAAATCAAATATGTTTTCAAATTCTTTTTGTTGCTTAAGAAA
>CANGJN010000166.1 GCA_947454215.1 Neisseriaceae bacterium
AATCTAATTGATTCTTTTTTTTATTAGCTAAATCAGAATTATACCATGGTAATGATTGCATTTTATCTGCATTTGGATGTATTCCACTATTAAAAAGTTCCTTGTACTCATCGTAAAGTTTATTTGCACTTTCTTCACTAATAACTGATGAATTTATTAATTCATTCATATAAATACTTCTAATGCCAGGATGTTCTTTAATTTTTTTATACATTAACGGTTGAGTAATAGTTGGATCATCGGATTCATTATGCCCATATTTTCTAAAGCATACTATGTCAATAACAATATCCTTTTTAAACTTAGTTCTATAATCAATAGCAAATTTAATTACAAATGATAATTTATTTATATCATCCCCATTTACATGAATAATGGGGCACTCTATCATTTTAGCGATGCCCGTACAAAAAGTTGATGAGCGTGAGTCATTTTTATCGGAAAGAGTAAACCCTATTTGATTATTTATTACAATATGAATTATTCCATTTACATTGTAAGCATTAGTTTGGGACATATTAAATGTTCCTTGATTTGTTCCTAATCCAATAAATGCTGCATCTCCATGTACTAATACTCCCAATATTTGTGATTTATCAAGAACTTCATCTTGCGATGCACGTACTACACCATTTAACACTGGGTTTACTATTTCTAAATGAGAGGGGTTAAATAATATTGTTGTTTTTACATTTCCATTTGGAGTGATGTAATTACATTTATAACCTTTATGATACTTAACATCTCCGGACGTTGCAAAAGTAGGTAATTGATAATTACCATTGAACTCATCATATATTTTTTGGGGTGATTTTCCTGTAATATTAACTAATGAATTTATCCTTCCTCTATGAGATAAGGCAATATATAAGGTATTGATACCATTATTAGCCCCGTTAGATATTATTTGATCTAAAGCGGGAATTAATGCCTCACCGCCTTCTAAAGAAAACCTCTTCTGACCCGAGAATTTTGTATGGATAACTTTCTCAATACATTCAGCTTCTATTAATTTTTTTAGATTATGAATTTTTTGTTCATTAGATAAATTAAATTTTAAATAATTGTCTTCAAGATAAGAGGATATCCATTTTTTTTCTTCAGTACTACTTATATATTCAAACTCATAACCAATCTTGTCTGCATATATTGAAGAAAATTTACTTATAATGTCTTTAAGTTTCATTTTACCATCAGATTTATTTATATCAACTATAAATTCACTTTCATAAATTGAATTCTCAAAATAATTGTTAACATTTAGGTCATTGGCTTGTGAAACTTTATTTATATTTAAAGGGTCAAGATTAGCCATTGTGAATCCTAAGGTTCTATAATCTTCGATAAACTTCCAAACTTTCAATTGATTTAAATCTAGAGAAGAATTGTCAATAAATTTAGATTTATTATTAGTAATAAATTTAAATTTATTTATTATTTCGCTATGATTAACATCATTGCGATTATTATTTTGTAAAGAATCAAAAAAAACTTTAAATTCATTTGGTACACTATCTTTACTTTCTAAGTATTGTTCATATTTTTCTTCTATGTAAGAAAGATTAGTACCAAATAAAGAAGAACTTTTAATTTTATTAATAGAATTTTCCTGATTTTGCATTTTTCAATCCTTGACAACTTTATTTTTTTTTGAAAATATTTTTAATAATAGTAAAATATAAGCAGAAAGAGTATAACATATAAAAAAAGAATAAATCATAGCACTTGGAGAAATAATTAATAGAGATAATAAGAAAAATAAAAATAAAAGTACTGTAAATTTACCACTTTTATGAAAATTAATATTTTTAAAACTATAATATCTAATTGTACTTATCATTGATATTGAAGCAATAATGCTTATAAACGCCATAATATTGATAGAGAAATTGTTATTTAAATTAAATTCACTACAAATATACATAAAGCCCACAACTAAAACAGAGGCTGCGGGAGATGGTAGTCCTATAAAATAATTATTATCCTCAGACTTACGACTATTGAATCTAGCTAATCTCAATCCAGCACAGGCACAATATAAAAATACAATAAACCAGCCTAAATGCCCCAAAAGAAATAATTTCCATTTAAAAATAACTATTGCTGGAGCTACTCCGAATGAGACTATGTCAGCAAAGGCATCTAACTCAGCACCAAATAAAGTTGTAGTATTTGTAATTCTTGCAATTTTTCCATCTAATCCGTCAAGAATTAAAGCTATGAATAAAGAGTTACCGGCATTTAAGAAATTGCCGGCAAATGACTCTATTATGGCGTAATATCCACAAAATAAAGACCCTATTGTTAATAGTGATGGTAATAAAAATATTGAATTTATTTTATTATTTATTTGGTTCATCAATAAACCTAGCAATTACAGATTCAGTTGCATAAACTTTTTGACCAATTGAAACTAAGGTTTCAAAATCTAATGGAATGTATATATCAACTCTTGACCCAAATCTTATAAACCCAAATCTTTGACCTTTAGTTAACTTTTGTTGTATTTTAACATAACAAAGAATTCTCCTGGCTATTAATCCAGCTACTTGAACCACAGTAATTTTTCTGTTATTTTCTAATTTTAAAACCATTATATTTCTCTCGTTGTCAGTAGATGCCTTATCAAAATCTGCATTAATGAATTTGCCAGGAAAATAGTTAAGATCTATAACTTCACTATTAACAGGACATCTATTAGAGTGTACATTAAAAATATTCATAAAGATACTTATTTTTCTAACAGGAGTATTAAAATATGGATCTAATGTTTCTTCCACTGCAATAATTTTCCCATCTGCTGGAGATAAAATTAAATTATTATCATTAGGAATAATTCTTTGTGGGTCTCTAAAAAACTGTATTATAAATGCTGTTATTAAAATAAAAATTAAACTAAATAAAAGTCCTGCAAAAAGCATAACTAATAAAGTAAAAGCTATGCTTATTGTAATAAAGTACCACCCTTCTCTCGCTATAAAAGGGTGGTCATATTTCCTGATTTTCATATTTATAAGTACTCCAATTATAATTTATTAAGCATACAATTAACTTTAACTTTCAGTATCTATTAATTGAGTTTATTTACACACAAATTTAATAAAGTGTCATACAAAAACAAAATTTGTACTATATTATAATATCTAGAATTAAATT
>CANGJN010000167.1 GCA_947454215.1 Neisseriaceae bacterium
CTCCTAAACCAAGACATGGTAAGTTATCAGAAACAAAAAAATATAAATTAGAGCGAATTGAATCGCTAAGAGAAGGAAATAAAAGAAAAGATGAAGCCCAAGATACTGATGAAGAAACAAGTGATTCTTCAGAAGAATCTCCTAAACCAATACATGGTAAGTTATCAGAAGCACAAAAATATAAATTAGAGCTAATTGAATCGCTAAGAGAATAAACTAAAAGAAAAAATGAAGTCCAAGATATTGAGGGAGAAACAAGTGGATCTACACAAGAATTTCTTGAACCAAAACATGCCAAGGCATTAGAAACAGGAATATCTGAATTATATAATACTGAATTAATAAAAAGTAATATACAATCTACTGATATAGAATTAGTAGAAGGATTAATTGATTTATTATCAAACAGACAAATTATTTCATTCGATGCTGGAAGAGGTACTGATACACGCGTGACATATTCTAAAATAGTAATAACTAGAAGCAGTGAACCACAATATAAAAGTGAATATGACATTTATTTAACAACTAAAAAAAATATAAAAGAATTTGTAAGAGTTTCAAAAGTTAAGGCATATGCGACCAAAACTTCTATTGGTTTATTGCTTGATAATAAAAATAGATTTTCAATTAAGAGTTTTGATTTATCTAAAACAATAACAACAAATACTGAAAAGAAAATTAATACTTCAATATTTCCCCTTTTAAATGATGTGATTAAGGATAATGTAGAATATTCAATTAATTTTAGTTATAACATGAAAGATGTCTTACAAAAAAAATTATATTTAGAAGATACAATAAGAAAATTACCACATAATAACTATCTTGTACTGTTAAATCCAATATATATTGATAATCATGAGTTTATTAAAAATGAAACAAGCGATAAGTATGCTGTTATAATTATTCAAAAAAATACTGATGACTCAATAACTTTAAATTTTACAAAGCAACTTGGTTCTTTAGAAAATGCAAAGTTTGTGCACAATAATATAAATATTAAAGTTGAAGATTTAAATTTTTATCTTTTTTTTACACAAGGAAAAAAAAACTCATTTGCAAATACTCTCGCTTTAAGTTTAGGAACGATTAAGGCTAATATGATTCAGGCGAATATAGGTAATTATTATGTAGTTGAGGTAAAACATAAATTAACTGGTAAATAATATTTAGTATAATATACTTTTATCACTACTTAACAATATAATTTAATTAACCTGTGTAAATTAATACTGTATAGGGTAAAATTACAAAAATTATTGCCACTTGTTTATATTAAGTTACAAAATATGTATGTAATTCAAGTGCGGTGATAGATAGATATATTATTTTGAACTCCTAGTGTCTATCTGATCAAGTTTTAAAATTACAATACAAATTTCAAAACTGTTAAGTCTAATTAATTTTTAAAGTACTCCGGTTAAGGTCAATCCTCTTTTACAGCTGTTGTTTTTTTAATAACATGAATTTCCTTCTTAATTTAATATGGGTAATATTTTTAAAATATTCCTCTGTATTTTTTTGAAGTTTATATAACTTAGTTTTACGTTTGTAGAATTTGCTAAGGCCTCAACATTTTTGATATTATTTAAAATAAATACATAGATTATTTTCTAATTATTTAATAATATTAAAACATTTTGAATAACTTAGATTATAGATAAAGTATATTTTAATTTTATTTTAATTCCAAATGTAGTATTAATGAAATTCATAAAATAATAGATATGATAAATATATTAACCTGTATTAGATAGTAGCGATTATTTTTGCTACCTAAAATGGAACATATTGTTTATAGATAATGTTATTCTTTATCAAGGATAAAGAATCTATTTTACATTGTAACTATATTTGATGACGACTAATTATATATGTTTTAATAACAGTTTTAAGTTTATATTTAGTAAATATATCCACCTTCAAAAAATGGTAAACTATTAATTTTTATACTTTTTTTAATAATACCTCATAAAAATCTTAAAGTTTTGAATAATATTCTTTTAGATATTTAAAATATTATAATGTAACTAAATATATAAAGGAATCTTATAAATGTTTAATGTCATCGAATTTATGCAAAGTAGAGTTCTCTCTAGCCTAATAAAAAATAAATTCTATCTGTCATTACAACTATTATACATTCTAAGGTTTTTTCATAGTTAGTCTTTAATGGTAATTATTTTTTAATTAATAAGGAAGTGCTATGCAATTGAATGTACATGTTCCTTCAGAAAATCAATTTAATAAATATACTGATGAGTCAGTCACAATAAAAGATCAAGAGTATTTTAATGATATTATAATTTTCAATACAACCGTAAAAAATGTTAATCCAATATATAATATAAGTGATTTAGATTTAAATTATTTATCAGAAATAATTAATTCAAAGCCAGATTTAGTAATTATAGGTACAGGGAAAAAAATTATTTATCCAAAGATGGAAGTGCTTATAAATATTCAAAATAATGGGATTGGAATAGAAATTATGACCATTAAATCGTTATGTAGAACTTTTAATTTTTTAGTTAGTGAAAATAGAAAAATAGCAGCAATAGTATTGTTTAATATCAATTAAAACAATAATTATAAATCGTACAACAAAGGTGATTAAATTTATTCAATTATCTTAGATTGATAACTCAAAATTTGGTAAATTTAGTATACAAATATGCTTAATTAGAGAAAGAACTATAGTAGCATTATTATTACATTAATTTGATGAAAAAAATGTTATAGTTAGTATACATATGAGAGAAAATAAAATAGATGTAATTGTTTTAATGAACCTATATTAATAACAACTATTATGTATTGAATATAATATTGGTCCAATAATTGTACTTTCTAATATAAAAAATTCCAAAATAAAATATAAATTTAAATTAAATGAAGGATTAATTCCATTAGATTATAAATATGAAACTACTGTTTACTATCCTAAAGGTATATATAATTTTAAAAAACTTCAAAAAAATTCTGAAGACTTAGAGTGTTACGTCTCACTTTAATTTAACCTAAAATTCATACATTCATCCCACGAAAAATTAACTTCTTATAGATATTTTATTTAAAAGTTTATATTTTATTATGCCATATATGTTAGAATTCCTGATCTTATAAATCAGGATCTAAAAGTC
>CANGJN010000168.1 GCA_947454215.1 Neisseriaceae bacterium
ATCTCTATTATGGACTCCAATTATCATTCCTTCATATAATTTATCTCCAGGAGATACAAACATTCTACCTCTGTCTTCTAAATTCCAGATCGCATAAGCTACAGTGTCACCGTTTTCTTGTGAAATTAATACACCATTTCTTCTGCCAGGAATGTCAGGCTTTATTGGAGCATAATTATCAAATAAATGTGACATTAGTCCTGTTCCTCTTGTTAGATTAAGAAAGTCCCCTTGAAACCCAATCAGCCCACGTGCAGGGATCCTATACTCAAGACGAGATCGACCATTTTCATCAGATGACATATCAAGTAACTCACCTCTTCTTCTTCCTAATTCTTCCATTACATTACCTTGATGAATATCTTCTATATCAACAGTTAGTAATTCATATGGTTCACATTTTTCCCCATTTATTTCTCTAATAACAACATGCGGTTTTGAAACTGCAATTTCAAATCCTTCTCTTCTCATATTTTCAAGTAAAATGGTTAAATGTAATTCACCTCTACCAGATACTAAAAAAACATCTGTTGAGTCTGTTTCTTCAACTTTTAAAGCAACATTTGTTAGAAGTTCTTTCTGTAGTCGATCTTTAATTTGTCTACTGGTTACAAATTTACCTTCAGTTCCAGCTAATGGAGAAGTATTTACTTGAAAATTCATACTTAAAGTAGGTTCATCGATTTTAAGCATTTGCAGAGGATCTGTTTTTTCAATATCACATATTGTTTGCCCAATATTTATATCCTCAATCCCAGTTACTAATACAATATCACCCGCAGAAGCACTTTCAATACTAACTCTTTCAAAACCTTCTAAGATTTGAACCTGACTTATTTTTGCAACCTTCCTTGGACCATCAATACCTGTTGCTACAATAACTTGCATGTTTGGCTTAATGCTACCTTTAGTTATTCTACCTATAGCTATCCTACCCACAAAACTAGAATAACTTAATGCTGATATTTGTAATTGTAGTGGACTATTCTGATCATCATTTGGAGCATTGACATAAGTTAAAATCATTTCAAATAAAGCATCCATATTATTAGGATTAGCATCTTTATCTAATGATGCAAAACCATTTAACGCTGAAGCATATATTATAGGAAAGTCTAATTGTTTTTCATTAGCACCCAACTTATCAAATAAATCAAATGTCTTATCTATTACCCATCCTGGCCTAGCACCAGCTCGATCTATTTTATTAACAACTACAATAGGATTTAAACCTAAAGCTAAAGCTTTTTTAGTAACAAATCTTGTCTGTGGCATTGGACCCTCTACTGCATCAACCAGTAAAAGAACACCATCTACCATACCTAAAACTCGTTCAACCTCTCCACCAAAATCAGCATGCCCTGGAGTATCTACAATATTAATTCTTGTACCTTTATAATTTAAAGATACATTTTTTGCTAAAATAGTTATACCACGTTCTTTTTCTAAATCATTGCTATCCATGACCCTTTCTACCACTTGCTTAAATTCAGATAAGGTGCCAGATTGTTGTAATAATTTATCAACCAAAGTAGTTTTTCCATGATCAACATGGGCGATGATAGCAATATTTCTTATATTTCTCATTAAATTTTTCCTTTATATTAAATTCTAAGTAAATATTTTAACACAAATTAAAGTAAAATATTATATAATTTAGAATTTATTTAATATTTTATATTTAACAATGTAAATCTAATATTTTTAAATTTTCATAATTCATTATCTTAAAGTTAATTTTATATATTTTTATTATCTAAAGTTTTTATACTAGATAACTTCAATTCTATTAGATTCTTATCTTGTTTAACAAAAATCATATCTTATAATTATAGTATCATGATCAAATTTATGTAAATTTTTTATATATACTTTATAATAGAGTCGTTTAATAGGGAATTGCTAACCATAAATTAACAATCTCTTTGTCAAATACTTTGGAGAGAATCTTATGATTCTATATCTATTTCCTCAGATTCAAGCCTCGGTTTTTTAGGAGATTTAGGTTTAAGTGGTGTTATTAATTCATTGTGGTTATCCATTTTATGTTTATGTGCTTTCTTATATAAAATAAATTCTTTCACGATAGAGTTAAATTTTTTATTAATCATCAATTCTTCTAAGTTTTTATCAAAGAAATAGTTAATTTCTTCACTATTTTCATGATCTTCATGAAAAATTTGAATTGGATCGAAATCACTAACTCTTCCTTGCGAAGATAAATATACATAATTATATAAATTTACTAGTTTATATATACCTAATTTTAAATAATAAATTATTTCGTAATCTAAAAATAAGTACATCAATTGCTGACTTTCGCTAGTACTAGGGAAACTATCAGAAGGTTTAAAACTTTTTATATAATCCATAAATTCTTGAAATCTAAAAGTAATATCACTTAAAAATAATTGGTAAAATTTATGATTTCTACAGAATAAATAATCATTTGTCTTTGGTAAATATGTTACATCACTAGAATCATGAGCGAATTTATTATAGATAATTCCACATAATCTATAAGGGGAAAGCATGATATACAATATATTCAAGGAAGGATCACTTTCGTTTTGTTTTAAAAAATCATGTGTTTCACCATATATGACAGATGGATAAAAATATGGGGTTATTGCATTAAATTCATTTTCTCTTAATTGAGTATTGAAGGAAACTGTAAATGGGATTCGTATGAAATCAAACACCCTATCTTCTTTATTATAAACCATTTTTGAGATTAATTTATATGTAGTTTCAATATTATTTTCTTTATCAAATACGTAAAAATTATTATTTTCTAAAATATAAGAGAGTGGGAAAGGTAATTCTCTGGCTGCAAAATATAATGTTTGATATTTATGATTAAGAGGATCACAATGAAAAAATAGATACATGTTTAAACTATAAGAAGTACACGAATAATTATAAATCTCATTGTTATCAAATCTTACCTTAATATAATAAACACTATATTTTTTATTAGATTTTTTATATTTAAATCCTTGTATAATAATTTTTTTAATGTAATCATCTATACTCGTTTCTAATAAAAAAATCTTATCATTCATAGTAATACTATAAGGTATTTTGATTTCTTTAGTCAATAAGTACTGGTTTATTTCTTTTTTATATTCTGAGTTATA
>CANGJN010000169.1 GCA_947454215.1 Neisseriaceae bacterium
ATGTTTTAAATTTATTAAAAAAATTCATAACTCTTTTAAAACCTTTCTATTTGTGAAAGACCAATGGCTCTAAAACAGGAGGTAACTATTTCTTAGTTATAATCGAAGCAGAAAGTAATAGTTTTGCTCTATGTAAGTTTTGTAAATATAGAAAAAAATTCTGATAAAATTAATAAAATATCGAATAGGTAAATTTGATAGTTGAATATTCATTAAAAAATTATGTGTTATTATACATTTTTTTTAGGCTAATATGGATTTCTTTAAAAAATGGCCAAAGTTAGTTTCAGAACTCTTGAAAGTATTTTTGCATCGAATCATTTCAAGTATAAAGTTTAACTTCGCAGATTATATTTTTTCTTTATGTTTAAGGGTTGACATTGCTGTTGCTATAAAACCTGCAACATTTGACAAATCACTAGGTAGAATAATAGTATTATTAGTTTTGGCTAAATTGCCAAATTGATTAATATATTGTTCTGCTAATTTTTGATTGACAGCCAAATCTCCTCCATCTTTACTTATTGCCTCAGCTATTAATTTGATTGCTGAAGCATTAGCTTCTGCTATCGATAAAATAGCTTGTGCTTGACCAAGAGCATTATTTATCAATGACTGTTTTTCACCTTCAGATCTGGCTATTGCTGAGTTTCTATCACCCTCTGCCAAATTGATTTTTTCTTGTTTTTCACCTTCAGACCTGGCTATTTTTGCTCTTTTTTCACGTTCTGCCGTTATTTGTTCTTGCATGGCATTAATGATGTGTTGAGGGGGTTGAATATTTTTAATTTCATATCGTAAAACTTTAACTCCCCAATTTAATGAGGCATTATCTACTGCCGCAACAACATGTTTATTTATCTCATCCCTCTCCTCTAAGGTTTTATCTAACTCCATCTTTCCAATTACAGATCGCAAAGTTGTTTGAGATAACTGAATTATTGCTGCCATAAAATTACTCGTTCCATATGTTGCTAACTTTGCATCACAAATTTGATAATAAATAACACCATCAATTGCTAATTGAGTATTATCTTTTGTAATACAAACTTGCTCTGGAACAACTGTGGGAACTTCTCGCATATCATGAATAACAACCAACTTATCAAAAAATGGAATAAGAAAATGAAGTCCTGGAAATAAAGATTTATAATACTTTCCTAGTCTCTCTACTACACCTACTCTCTCTTGTGGAACAATAACTACCCCTGATTTTACAAAAAAGAAAGCAAAAAATGCTATAATAACCAAAAGCAAAAAAGAAATTAAATTATTAACAACTGAATCGTAATGCATTGCTACTCCTTTATAAACCTTTTAAGTTTTATTATTTTTGTTCAAGTTCTAATTTATCATTGGAAAATGAGTTAATTAATAATATATCACCAATATTCAACTCATGTTTAATATTCTTAACAACACCGTGCCAGATAGTTCCTGAATAACTTACCTCGCAATGATTTTTATTGATAATTGAAACTACTGTTACTTCATTACCAATGTGATTTACAATTAAAGATGGATTCTTCTTGTTTTTATTTCTATAAATATTTAAAAAAATAATAGCAAAAGTAGCACATAAAGAAGAAATTAATATTGAAGGAAACCAAGAGTTGCATATAAGATAAATTCCTCCAGATAATATAATTGATAATCCAACTATTAATAAATAAAAAGATACTGTCATCAATTCCATTATAATAAAAATAAATCCAATCAATACTGTGATATAAAATTGATGCATAAACTCCTCTATTTCTTAACATTATATACTCTGTAACTTATAATTCTATATTAAAATTTATATGTTAAATATTGATTTAATTTTTAATAATTAAAATAAATTATAGTTGATTTTATGACAATAATAAATATTATTAATTTCTGATCTGAAACTTAACAAACTTTTTACCTAATAATTAAAAATATAATAAAAATCTATCAATTAGAACACCTACGTAAAGTCAAATATTTAAGAGTAATAATAATATGTTTTTATTATCCGAGCAAAAACTAATGTTATACGTATGGTTTTTTCATTTAGAATTTAAAAAGTTTTCTTTTTATAAAAATTAAAAAATTGCTGTTGTATTCGATTACTCTAACATCAAAACAATATCAACTATGTGAAATATATAGATTATTAATCACAAGATACACGACTTATAATATAAAGAATTAACTAAAATAAAAACTACTCTTAATCTTCTTATAACTTTTATATTTTCTCCAAGAGTAAAATGTAATAAACCAGATAAAACTAATTAATAAAAACCAAATTGAACTTCATGATAATGTATTAAAAACTTTATTCGATGGGTAAAATAGAAATAAATTTTTAGCATTTTTAATGAGTTTTTAAAGGTATTTATATATCCATTTTGAGTGCCAAGGATTTATTATATTAGGTGCTATAAACTCAATAACTCACAAGTTATTTTCTTATCACAAAAACTTATATTAATATAAATAGTTTTTGAAAGTCATTCAAAAAATTGTAACCATAGTCATTAAATTAATAGGTTGGTTATCAGATATATTAAATTTAAACATGCTGTAATAATGTGGATATTTAAAATGAACTTGAAAATTTTCTAAAAAAATTATCTAATGATATTAATGCATTAACTACTGCTGAGTAGTAACAAAAAATCTCGTAGAGATTTCTAACATACTAGTATTTGAGAAGTTTAAGAATGGAGTGTAGGCATTTATTAGTATCCACAACAAGTATCAACGTCAATCAGAACGTTTGCTTTTATTAAAATTTTAAGATTTAGGTAGTAATCATTCCACACAAATAAAAAACGTTCATAATATTATAGCAAAAAACATCTTAAATATATTGTATTTATTATAAATACTTATTTGAACTGTAAAATTTGTTACTACTTTGCATAATGTTCTAATATCTACCTTTTAGCTAGTAACTGAGATAGAGAATTAAAAGGTATACGATTCTTAGAAAAATCATTGTTGAGTAGTAACAAAAATTGTTACTACTCAGCAGCCACCCAAAAAAATCAAAAATTTTTATTAAATTATGATAAAATACGTTCTGATGACAATATTATATTTTTTTGAAGGTTATATTTTTAATGATAAATAAATTATTTAAGAACTC
>CANGJN010000170.1 GCA_947454215.1 Neisseriaceae bacterium
CAATTCTATAACATTGATTTTACCATTAATGGTGCAAATTTTTATACTTTTTAATGATAATGTCATAATGATTTTTTCTATCATGAAATGTGATTGATCACTATAAATGATATAGGGATTTTTCAAACTTTGTAACTGTGACAAATATTTTGTTATAATAATATTATTTGATTTATATTCTAGCAACATTTCTTTACTTAAATTATTTTCTGGTGTCTCATTAATTATTTTAATCATTTCTTGTAATTTAATTACCTTGAGTTCAAGAGATTTGATTAAATCATTATTTCTGGAACATAAAAACAATTTTAACCACCAAATAGCAACGAAGTTTCCTTCAGTACTACCTGATGCTACATAACCAGCTAATTCATTAATCTTTGATCCAAAATACTTTTCATATTCTCGAATTATAAATAACTCATGTTTCCAAAACAACTGATGAAGAAAAGGTTCTTGATCATTTAATTCTTGAGGCATCCCATAACTTAGACAAATATGATTCTTTGGTATAAAATCTGACAAATCAATCGTATCGGTGTCATCATAATCCATAACTATATTTGGATAAGAAAGTCGATTTAAAAACTTTTGCTTAATTTTATGTACGTTGTTTAAATATGTATCTTGCTTTAATAAATCACTCATACTATTTCCCTATTTTAATTGCCGAGTATAAAGTTACTTTTTACATCATTTAAAATATATCATAAGTTAATTTTCAAATTTTCTGTAATAATGTAAGTACATGCACAAATACTTGCAACTTAGTCATTTGTTATATCTTTTATAAATGATATTGTTGTCCATAATTTATTTTTAATTATTTTTTCCTTTCATATATTGAAAGAATCGTTCTGTTGGATTTATCTCTGGTGAATATGGCGGTAATTTAACAAGAGAGATATTTTCTGGAATTTCTAATATTTTTGAATTATGCCAAGTGGAGCAATTAAAATTAGGAAATGGCATTATCATTGCAATATTTTTCTTGTATATAAGATTTAAAGAGTTATGAAAGAAATCTACTATACAAGTGCTAAAAATAGATAATGAAAGGATACAAAGAATCTACAATATAAGAAATATAGTGCTCTTTTATTTTGCTTCCTCTAATTTTGGTTGAAATATATCATTATGATATTCTGTTTTTTATCATGATCTGCTTTTACAGGTATAGAACCTTTTTTTAAGCATTTAAGACTAATAGAATTCTAAACTATTTTGTCTGAGTGAGTCTACGTTTTATGACTGTTAATTGTTCAATAGTATGTTCTACCTCTTGATACTTAAAACTGTGGATGTATCTTAAACTATTTGGTTGTTTGATGTTCATGTAAAATAATGTTTCTGAAAATTTATTTTAATTAATTCATCTACTCCCCTTACTGTTGAAAATAACTAGGTAAAGTATTCTAATTAATTTCTAAACTAGAACATATTTTTTTATTGGGGGATACCACTATTTTTCAAGGATAAGGTGTGCATTTTACTTTGCAGGTGGTGGTAAGGATGGTGATATGCATTATAATAATAACTTTAATTTGTTCAATTGAAAACTCTAATTGAATCATTATTAACCCATTCATAATTAATTATATGTATTATTATAATACAAAATCTATTAAATTTGTAACTATTTATAAATGATTAATATGTATATTGCCTTTATTTTATTATCAGTAAAAAAAAGATAAAATAGCATTGTTTCTTTAAAAATAAAAACATAGTTTGTGACGACTTAAGTATAATAAAAAGAAAGGTTTTATTAGATAACTTTATAACTAAAAAAACTAGATTAATAATATATTTATAGTCAATAATACTTACTTAAAACTAATTTTTTTAGTAGGTATAATATGTATAGTAAAATAAAAGTAGGTAGCAATAAATATTTAAAAAGATTTTGTGGTGTACTCAAAAAAACATTTAATTTAATAGTAAAAGTTCTAGATTCTATATATAAAAATTTATATAAACATGAAGGAAATCCTAGTAAATCTTCCATAAAAGATAAGTTAATAATGACATTAATATATCTTCGTACATATTCAACTTATTTTCATATTGTGTTCTGTATAATTATTCAGAATCACAAACTTATAAACGACATTCAGCAGTTTATTTTATTAAAAAATTAATAAAATAAATCAATATATTAAGTGATATTTATATTTGTAATAGAAATATTATAATTTTTTATTTACATTTATTAAATACTATAATCTACATTTATAATTTTATTTTAAATTAAAAGAATATTTGATAATTTTCAAAAATTATGAATAAATTTAATTAAATCAAAATGTTATATTTTTAAAAAGAAGTGCGGAATGTCGGTTATAAGATAATCAATCAAGTAATCGATTTTTTTCAATTTAATGCTAACTCAAAATATATTATAGATGTAACCGAATGTTCTATTCAGAAACCGAAATATAATCAAAAAAAATATTATTGAGGAAAAAAGAAAAAGCATACAATTAAAATACAATTATTGATAGAAGCTCTATTATACTAATTATTGTCATAATTAGTTAAAAACATAGCATCCCCATAACTAAAAAATCTATATTTATTAAGTATAGCATGAGAATAAGCCCTATAAATATTATCTTTACCTGCAAAAGCACATACCAACATTAATAAAGTCGATTTTGGAAGATGAAAATTTGTTATTAATCTATTTGCTACTTGAAACTTAAACCCTGGTGTAATAAAAATATCTGTCTTTCCATACAATTGAGTAAACTGAGTTAAAGCAAGGTGTTCAAGAGTTCTAATTGACGTGGTTCCAACTGCAATGATATTACCATTGTTTTTTTTTTGCTCTTTTATTGAAAATATAGAACTTTCATTAATAGAATATATTTCACTATGCATCTTGTGCTGATGACAAAACTCAGCTGTTATTGGTTTAAATGTCCCAGAACCAACATGTAATGTTAAAAAAACACATTTAACACCTTTATCTTTTATCTTTTGCAATATTTCTGTTGAAAAATGCAAACCAGCGGTAGGTGCTGCCACAGATCCAAATAAATCTGCATATACAGTTTGATAACGTTGAGAATCATTTTCTTGAATTGGTCTTTTAATATAAGGGGGAAGTGGAATAGTGCCA
>CANGJN010000171.1 GCA_947454215.1 Neisseriaceae bacterium
GATACGCTACCTAATGATATTGATTCATATTCATTGGTTATTGATGCAATATTTGGTATAGGAATTAACTCTGAATTAAGTAATAATTTAATTAAAATAATTGATGTTATAAATAATAGCAATAGTTGTGTTTTATCAGTAGATACACCTAGTGGTTTAAATCCATTTACTTCTCAGGTTTATGGTGCGGCAATAAAGGCTAATTATACAATTACTTTTCTAGCCGATAAACCTGGATTTTATACTGGGAATGGTGTAGATTTAGTTGGTGAGATAATTTTAGAACCATTAATTAAAGTTGATCAAATTAAAAAAATTACTAATGAAATATATGAAAATGACTTAAGTTATATTAATTATAATAAATTGATTCGTAAAAATATAAACACTAATAAGGGGACCTATGGTACTACTTTAATTATCGGTGGATATTGTGGTATGCATGGAGCTCTTTATTTAGCTGGTAGGTCGGCTATGTTAATGGGATCAGGGAAGGTTATATTGGCTTCATTAGATAATAATTTTAATACTGATTTATTAATGCCAGAGTTAATTGTTGCAAATACAAATGAAGTTATTAAAAATTTAGATAGATATTCAGCAGTTGTAATTGGTCCAGGGTTTGGTACTAATAATAAATCAATTAAATTATTAACTACATTAATTGAACAAAATCCCAAACCAAAATTAATTTTTGATGCAGATGCTCTTAATATAATAGCAACAGATAAATATATTAAAAAACTATTTAAACAAATAACTAACAAAATAATAACACCACATCCGCTTGAAGCTTCAAGGTTATTAGATATTACTGTCGACGAGGTTAATCAAAATAGGTTTAATAGTGTAAATTTATTATCATCAGAATATAATGCTGTTTGTTTATTAAAAGGAGCTGGTTCTCTGATATATGACCGTAATAATTTATATGTAAATTTAACTGGTAATGTGGCTCTAGCAAACTCAGGTCAAGGTGATTCTCTATGTGGTATAATTGCTGCGTTTTTATCTCAAGGATTAGATTTATCTGAAGCACTAAGACTAGCGGTTTATATACAAGGTAAGTCGATTGATAGTTTAGTTAAAAATATGGGATATAATGGAATATTAGCTACTGAAGTTAGTTTAATGGCTAGAAAAATATTAAATAAGATATTGTACTAATATTAAATTTATTTTTTTGCTTTACACTTGATTTTGCCCATTTTTTTTAAATTTAGGCTAACATAAGCATAATTTCCTTCAATTCAGTTAAATCTTGGGTATTAAATTTTAAAGTGACACCTTTTTAATATAATTATTAAAATATAAACTATTAATTATTATTTATTTTACTAATAATGATAAATCTCTAATTGTTGCATGTTTTTTATACCAACAAAGACTCGTCAAATATCCTAAATTTTATTAAAAAAAGTTCTTATAAGAAAATCAATATGTTATGAAAATAGAATTTTTTGTAAATTTGCTAATATTTTGTTTAAAATTTAACAACTAAATACAATAAAATCAGATGGTTATCGCTATAAAATATTTGTAAAAATAAAATTATAAAATTCCTCCAAATTGCTTAAAAGTGTTAAAGATGGGTATAAAAATTTATACAATTTAGTCCATATTGATTTTTTACAATCAAAGCAGGATGTTAATATTGCTGAGTAGTAACATAAACTTAACATAAAAAAATAACTGATTGTACTACATTTGATTAACAATTCGATATAAGTAAAGGTATGGGTGAATATTTATAGTTTTTTGATAAAGGTATCATGGTTTATTTAAGAATTATTACGCACTAGATACCAATGGTTTATTTTATTTATTCTCTCATGAGATAAAAACATGGGTTGATTATTCTTATAAATTTGAAATCTGTAATAAGAAATTTAATGAAATTAGATTATATGATTTACAAAATAATTATTTGAGAGTACCACTTGATTTAGACGATTTAGATTTCTCTATTGTAAAAGAAGGAACTACTTTAAATCCTTTTAAACCTCAAGATAAATTAGAACATCTGGAAGGTGAGCAAGAGTCAACTGTATGATATAATTATTATTAAAATTATATTATTTTACATAAACTTTATATTTATTTTGGTTGGTTATTAAACAAACTGAATAATATTTTGAAGGATTGAAAATGAGATTATCTAAAATCAAATTTTTATTAGTTAATAGTTATATTTTATTTAATATTTTACATGCAGTTCCAACTATAACACTTTCGGATTTAAAAAAAATTAACAAAACAAAAATAACTCATTGTACTAAATTTAATCAACAATTTGAAATAAGGAAAAGTTTGGGTGAATATTTATATTTTTCTGATAAAGGTATCATGGGTTCAGAAAAGAATTATTATGCGTTAGCTACAAATGGTTTTTTTTATTTATTCTCTCATGAAAAAAGTAAATGGGTTCATTATTTTAACAAATTTGAAATCTGTGACAGTACAAATAACCAAATTATATTACGTAATTTAAACAATATTTATTTTACGATTCGAATGGATTTAGACGATTTAGATTTCTATATTATAAAAGAAGGAATCCCTTTAAATCATTTAAAGCCTCAATATAAATTAGAACATCGGGAAGTTGAGCAGGAGTCAACTGTATGATATAATTATTATTAAAATTATATTATTTTACATAAACTTTATGTTTATATTTCTTTTTATTGGTTATTAAACAAACTGAATAATATTTTGAAGGATTGAAAATGAGATTATTTAAAATTAAATTTTTATTAGTTAATAGTTATATTTTATTTAATATCTTACA
The DNA here is from genome assembly GCA_947454215.1 of Neisseriaceae bacterium. Taxonomy (GTDB): domain Bacteria; phylum Pseudomonadota; class Gammaproteobacteria; order Burkholderiales; family UBA11063; genus Aquella. Next base: position 2,792 of record CANGJN010000171.1, read on the forward strand.
TGCAGTTCCAATTATAACACTTTCGGATTTACAAAAAATTAAGCCAATAAAAATAACTGAATGTACTAAATTTAATCAACAATTTGAAATAAGTCAAACTTTTGGTGAATATTTATATTATTCTGATAAAGGTTTCATGCGACATAATAATTATTACGCCATATCTACAAGTGGTTCAATTTATTCATTCTCCCATGTGTCACGTCCCACGATACTGTATACTATTTGAACCACGATAACTTGTATCAAGTTTTAAGTTAAAAAGATAGAGTAAAATTAAAACTATATTTTTTTAATAATAATAGTATGGATAAA
>CANGJN010000172.1 GCA_947454215.1 Neisseriaceae bacterium
GGTATGCAAACTAACTGTGAAAATATAAATTATATGTTGATAGATCAAGATAAAAATTCCACAATAGAGTTTTTTGATCAATCAGGAACTTCTAGTTTTGAGCAAGGAAATAAATACAATTTAAAAATAAAAGATTATTTATCTATTTATAAAACCAATATAATCAAGGATATAATAACTAGTAATCAAGTTACATCGGATCAAACAGAGTTTATAAATAATCTAATAAAATTTCCTGATAGAGAACTAAAAATTATTATTAAATTATTTAATGAACTTAATGGCATATGCAGAGATGAAAAGAATAATGATCAGAACGAAAATTTTAACTTTAAATTTCCTTCAGATAAAATAGTTAAATTTAAACCTTTGTTAGATTCATTATACGACTATAAAATAATAAAAAATACTGTAAATCATTTAAATGAAGAAATAATTTTTAATGATAGAAATACACATAAATTTAGTACTGGTGGGTGGCTTGAGTTATATGTATATAAAATATTAGAAAAGATGAAAAAAGAACATCCTGATGTTATCAGTGATTTAGAATTAAATCTTTATCTTAATTATAGCAAATATAATGAAAAACAACCCCATCATGAACTAGATGTTGTTTTTATTGCTAACAGTAGAATGTATTTTATAGAATGCAAAACAGGTATGCAAGTTATAAATGATTATAATCAAATAATAGAAAAAACTGGATATTTAGAAAATAAATTAAAGGCAAAATCAAAGATAGTAACCACAAAGACTAAAAATGAAATTTTGCAAGGCAACCCTCATCGCAATAATTTTGATAAACTAGTTGAAAAAAATCAGTTATTAGATTTAGATAATTTAACTTATCACTCTTTTAAACAGCAAATATTAACTTGGATAGATAGTTGAGTTGCTCTGAAATGATTTTTTATTTTAATTTTTACAAATACCTAGTTCAATATAAGTATACTCAATTTTTTATATTTTAAATTTCTTGTTACTACTCAGCAATATTAACATACTGTTTTGATTGTGAAAAAACAAAATTGACTAAATTGTATAAATTTTTATAATGCAGTATTTATCTCATTGTTTAAATTATTTACTAAATTAAATCTATTTTCCGATTAAGATAATTACATAAAAATCAAATAGTTGACCATTTCTGAGTAGTAACAATTTCTTATAATTTATATGTATTAATTATTAATTTCCATCTTATAGAATCATAATTCATAAAGGATTATAAAATTTATATTCAATAATTAATTAAAATAAATTTGAAAACATCACTTGTTTATAATGATTTAAAAATTTGAATCAAAAAGTATTCTATAATTGAGTATATATAAATTAATAAAGAGTTAATTATTTTTTAGAAAAATATGATTAAAGTTGAAGTCCAAAAATATAACTTTACGTTTAAAGTTATGAAAAAAATACAACTTCCTGATTATAGTGGCTCTGTTTTAAGAGGTCATTTTGGAAATCAGTTAAGAAGAACAGTTTGTTTAACTAAACAAGCTACTTGTGACAATTGCCCATTAATTAAAAGATGTTCATATGGTAGGCTATTTGAAAATATTAATGATAGGATATTTATTCACCCATATATTATTGAACCATTACCCTATAAAACAAATTTTATCAATGAAAATAAAGATTTTACATTTAGTATGATTTTAATTGGAGATGCTATAGAGGACTTATCTTTAATAACATTTATTTGGAGTAAAGTATTCTCTATAGGATTTAAACATCGTGATAATATTGGATTTGCAGAATTAACAATGATATCCTTAGATAGTGGCGAAATAATCTATGATAAAGAAGATGAAAATCCTATAATAAGAGACCACAATCAATACATAAGTCTTACAGAAAAAAATTATAATAGTGTTACTATTAAAATGATTACACCTCTTCGGATTCAAACCACAAACGATTATGGTAAATCCATAATATTAGGTCAAGAGAATTTTACCATTAAGGAATTTGTAAAGAGTTTGATTAGAAGAGTTAAAATTTTAAAAGAATATTTAAATTTAGATTTTCCTATCTATGATATTAACGAATTTCAAGATATTACAATGATAACCAATAATATTAAATTCACCTCCACCAAAAGATTTTCAAGTAAACAAAAAGCTGAAATGGAGTTTTATGGATTATTAGGTGAGTTTGAGTTAAACGGGGATTCACTAGCTAAATTATCATTAATTCTTGAGTTATGTCAATATTTGCATATAGGTAAATCTACAACATTTGGTTTTGGTAAATATAAAATTATTTAAAATATGATTATAATATTATAAATAACGGATATTAGGTACTTTTAAAATGATCAACTACCAATGATATTTTCATGATGTTGATAAAAATAAAACTATTATACGTAAATGATTTCATAAAATATAAATCGATGAATTTTAATTTTAACCTAATTAAAAGTTAAAAATATTTTTCTTTTAACATAAAAACCTAAACACCATAAGTGTTATCTACTTATAAAACTTTTTTGATCTAATATATTGAACAACTTTATTTTTTTCAAAAAAATCAATACAATTATTTTATTACTAATATAACTATTATGTGACATAATTCTAATCTAATTTTTACAAAAAAATATCATGGTTAAACAAAGTATATATTTCAAATATTTTCTCCATCGAAACCTTTTTAGAAATAATAAAAAGGTTATTTTATTATATTCAAATAGTTTCTGATAAAATATTTATAATTTTATCTATTTATTTTATTCTGTGATTATACAAAAAAATACGGAATATCGGATAATAATTTGTTACTACCTAGCAGTGGTTAACTCTCTGATTTGTATATAAATATCTCAATCGGAAAATAGATTTTATTCAGTAAATAATTTAAATAATGCGATAAATACTGCATTATAAAAATTTATACAATTTGGCCAATTTTGATTTTTTACAATCAAAACAGTATGTTACTATTGCTGATCAGTAACAATAATTTTAATTTTTACAAGAATAGCATATATAATTTTATATTTAAAAGTTTTAAATGTTTTATATATAAATAATTAAAGAAAGTAAACTATGAAAAAAATTGTTAAAGCACTCATTGAAGAAGAAATTA
>CANGJN010000173.1 GCA_947454215.1 Neisseriaceae bacterium
AAATTTAAACCATACATTAAAAAAGGACTTAAAGAAAACTTAATATACTTTCCATAAAGACCAATCACATTAATTAAAAAATCATCTGTAAATAAAGGAACACCATTGATTTCTTCACTTAATATTATCTGCAATAAAACAGCTCTTGTTACATCTTCATTAGTTTTTGCATCAATAACTTTTACAGGTTCACCCTCAATTATAATTTGTTTAATTCTATCTAGAACAATGTAAGAACTTGTAGCAATATCATATAATCTTCTATTTTGATATTTTTTTATTATTCTAACTTCTGGTTTCATAATTTTTCTTTCTTATAAATTTAACTAATAATTTATTATATGAATATTATAGTCATTACTCTTCATTTTAGCCAAAGCAAACCTCTGATTAAGATTAAAGAATTATTAAAAATTGCACCATTACTAAACTAAAATAAAGAACTTAATATTCTTGACTGATTTCTATTCATATCTGCTATTACAAAATTAACTTTATTAGTCTCTACTTTAGCTGAATTAAATAATAAAACCATTTTCTTACCATAAACCAAACCAACACTTCCATTATTTTTACTCTCAACTCCATGCGAAACATAAATTTTTTTATTAGCATTATAAGTCCATGAACCTATGCTTTTATCACCTATTAGTGAAATAAATATTTCACCTATTCCAGCATCATCTTGCAAATTGCAAAATATATTATTTCCAATTAAATTAATTGATTGAGAATTAATTGCCGATACATTTGCAGTTTTAGTTATCAAATTATTAATCTTTATTAATAAAGAAATTCTGTTATGAGAATTATTAATAAATGTAATATTACAATTTGCAAAACATTGTAAATAATAAAAATAAACTAATAATTTAATTTTCATTTATTAAAGAAATTTTCTAAAATTTTAAAATGTTCATCATTGTATAGAAATGGAGCATGTCCCGAATCTTTTATTTCAACTGAATATGTTTTAGGCTTTTTACACATATCTAACATAACCTCTCTAGACAATAAATCTGAATTTTCTCCCCTAATAATTAAAACAGGAATATTTATATTTTCCCAATATGGCAACAAATTTATTGCATTAACTGCATTTAATGCATCTTTAAATGACAAGGATAAATTAGGGTCTACTTTATATACATACTTCTTTTCATTATTTAATGTTAATACGTTACCAATGATAACATTAAAAAGTTCATTACTTAAAGGACCAAATGTTGTTAGATTTTTTTTAATAACTTCGTTAGCTTGCTCCAAAGAATCAAAAGTAGTACTTTCTGAAGCATAATTTAAAATCCTCATCAAGCCAATTGGCTCTATTTTATATCCTATATCAACTAAAACTAAATTTTTTATTAATTGCAATGGAATATTGGATGCCAACATTCCTAAAATTCCACCCATTGAAAAACCAATATAATCAACTTGCTGTAAATCATATAAACCAAACAATGAGCATATATCTTTCATATAAACTTCAAGATTATATCCTGTATAATCATTTAAATAATCACTATTTCCTCTGCCAACTATATCGGGACAAATTACAAAATAACCTTTTTTAACAAAATATTCTGCCACAAAGTCAAAATCTCTACTATTTCGTAATAACCCATGAACACAGAATAAAACCTTCTTACTTTTTTCTCTACTTCCCCAAGTAGTATAAGCAACCCTATAATTTTGATTCTTGTAACTTGATTGCATAAAATTTAAGTTTGGAAATATATTCATTTTTTTACCTTTAATAAATCTTTCAACGACACTGTATGATTAAAAACTAAATTATTCGAACTACTTAATTTACAATCTTGAATAAAATATCCAACCCTTTCAAGTTGATAATTTATACTTGCATTAAATTTTAATACACAAGATTCTATATAACCATTTTTAATTATTAAAGAGTTAGGATTAATTGTATCTAATAAATTACCATTATTATTTTCTTCTTCTTTATTCATTAACCGATCATACAGCCTAAACTCAGCAGGTTGAGAGTTGTTGGCACTTACCCAATGAATCACTCCCTTTACCTTCCTATCTTCAGGATTTTTTCCTAAAGTATCATAATCAACTGAACATTTTAACTCAATGATTCTTCCTAAACTATCTCTAACCACTTGATCACATTTTATAATATAACTATATCTAAGCCTAACCTCACCACCTATATATAATCTATGCCAATTAACTGATGCATTTTCCATAAAATCATCAGTTTCAATATAAATTTCTTGAGTCAATTTTACTATTCTAGTTCCAAATTGTTCATTATTTGGATGAAAAGATACAACTCTTTCAGATATTTGTTCAGTAAAATTTGTTATAGTAACTTTAAGTGGGGATAATACTGCCATTACCCTAATAGCTTTATTTTCTAAATCCTCTCTTATTGCAGACTCTAAGTAAGTAAAATCTATAATATTAGGTGATTTAGATATTCCACAACGACTAATAAATAATTTTATTCCTTCTGAAGTATAACCCCTTCTCCTCATTCCAGAAATAGTTGACATTCTAGGATCATCCCAACCATCAACAACATTTGCTAATACTAGCTGATTTAACTTTCTTTTGCTAGTAATTGTTTGTAATAATTCTAATCTGGAAAATTCTATTTGTTGAGGATGGCAATTTATCAAATCAAAAGTTAATAAATGAGATAAAATATAATCATATAGTGGGCGATGATTTTCAAATTCCAATGAACAAAAAGAGTGTGTTATCCCTTCTAATGCATCAGATATACAATGTGTATAATCATAAAGCGGATAAATACACCATTTATTTTTGGTTCTGATATGTTCTACTTTTTTAATTCTATATATAGCAGGATCCCTTAAATTTATATTACTTGAAGCCATATCAATTTTTAAACGCAAAGTTTTACTTCCATCTTGATAAGTACCTTTACGCATTTCTTCAAATAAGGTTAAATTTTCCTCAACACTGCGATTTCGATATGGACTATTTTTACCAGAATTATTAAAGTCTCCCCGATACTCTTTAACTTGTTCTAATGTTAAATCACAAACATACGCCAAACCTTGTTTAATAAAGAAAACGGCAAACTCATATA
>CANGJN010000174.1 GCA_947454215.1 Neisseriaceae bacterium
TCTCCTTTAGATATAAGATCTATAACATCATCCATTTTAAATAATTTATTCACATAAAATTTATGAGTAGAATTACATTTATTTCTTTTTTTAAAAATATCAACTATGTAGTCAGACATTGCATAACATTCATCTGGAAAATTTAAAAATAAAATATTTTTTGTGGTACTATTTTCTAAAAAATTTTTCATTTTTTTTCATTCTTAAAATAAACTATTCTTCTGACTAGTTGATTGGTAGCCTCGGAATGTAAAAGATCCCAGAATTTATTTTCTTGTTGATTGTTAGATAGAATTGTTGCATCATTATAATTCATAACTATTTGTGATGAAATGGGAATTATTGCTTTTACTTCTTGGTTACTATTTAAAATCTTTAAACTTACTTGATAACTTAAGATGTAACTTGATATTCTACCTGCATTATTAAAACCTTGTGAATCTCTTGTTGTTTGTTCATTATAAACTTTAATAGTAGCATCAGCATTTTTCTGATTAGTTACAATGGTAGCTAATTCATCATTAATAATAACATTATGCAAGTTTTTGCAAATTATAACTGTATCACAGTCTAAGTATACGTTTTTAAATGGAAACTTAAAACTGGTATTGTTATATCCTCGTAAATGTAATCCACAACTATTAATTAAAAAACAAATAATAGTTATTAAATATGAATTTTTATATTTAACCATTTTGAATCAATCCTTTTTTATTTAATAAAAAATCTTGTGCGGAAAATTTTGGTTTTTTATTCTTTAACTTAATATAACTTCCATCACTATTCATTTTCCAAGCATTAACATTGTCGTCTAAATAAACTTCCAATCCTTCATTAATAATCCTTTTTTTTATTTTAGGGCATAAAATTGGGATGCAAGTTTCTATTCTCTTAAAAAAACTTCTATTCATCCAATCTGCTGAAGAAATAAATACTTCCTCCTTACCTAGATTATAAAAATAATATACTCTATTATGTTCTAGGAATCTTCCTACAACTGATACAACTGAGATTTTTTCTGATAGATCTTTTACCCCTGGAATTAAAGAACAAGCCCCCCTAACTATTAATAAAATATCTACACCACTGCAAGATGCTGCATATAGTTTTTTGATTATATTTGGTTCAGTGAGAGTATTTATTTTTGCAATAATCTTTCCTTTTCCTCCATTTCTAACATTGTGAATTTCTAAGTCTATACAACTAATTAACATATCGTACAAGGTAATTGGTGAATAATATAACTTTTTCATATTAGTCAAATTTCCAATACCTGCGATATTCGTAAAAAGATTATTTACATCATAACATATTTCATTATTAGATGTCATTAAATGAAAATCAGTATATAATTTTGCTGTTATTTGATTATAATTTCCTGTGCCTAAATGAGCATAATATTTAATGTCTTCATTTACCTTTCTTATCAATAACATAATTTTAGAATGAACTTTATATTTCATCACTCCATAAACTACAGTAACACCTGCATTTTCTAACTCATCTGAAAGTTTAATATTAGTGTTTTCATCAAATCTTGCAAATAATTCAATTGATACAGTAACATTCTTGCCTAATTTTGATGCATTTATCAAGTTACTTACTAATTCAGAATTATCTTCAGTTCTATAAATAGCTACTTTAATTGCAATTACTGAATTATCTTCAACAGCCTTCCTCGATAACTCTATAATAGGGTCAAATGACTCAAAAGGAGTGTGAATTAGAATATCTTCCTTATCTATCATTTCAAAAATATTTGATTTTTTTAATATCTTTAATTTTCCTTGAGTAAACTTAGGATAACATAGTTTTGAATTTTCTGTTACTAATGATTTTAATTGCATTAATTTACCTAAATTGACAGGTCCTGTTGCAAAATAAATATCTTTATCTTCTAAATTAAATTGTTTAGATAAATCCTTTATAAGGCTTTTATCTATTTTTACCTCATTAGTAGTTTCAATTTCTAATCTGCAACAATCAGAATATTTTCGTTTATTTATTTCATAAATTATTTCTGATTTAATATTTTTTACATCTAAATTTAAATCTATATTTGAAGATCTGGTTATCTTAAAAGGGATACATTGTAAGACTTCTAGTCCATTAAATAAATCTGCAATAAATTCTTTTATGATTTCTTGTAATAAAATAAATACTTGGTTTTTATTGGATAAATTCTCGGGAAGTTTTATTATCAAAGGAACAATTTTAGGTACTTCTATAATTGCGATATTAGATTTTCTACCAAAATTATCTGACCCTTTTAAATGAATAGCAAAATTTAATTCTTTATTTGTAGCTCTAGGAAATGGATGAGATGGGTCTATTCCTATCGGAGATAGAAATATCTTTATGTTGTTTGAAAAATAATTATAAACCCATTCTCTTTGGGGTTTATTCCAATTTTGGTTATTAAGAAATTTTATTTTAACTTTGCTAAGATCACTAATAATGTGATTATTATATACATTATATAAATCAGCATATAAATCATGAACCTTTTCTGTTATAACTTTGAGTATTTCTTTTGTTGTGTAACCATCATCTAAAATCTTATTTTTATCATTATTATAATATTTTATTAGTTTTGATATTCTAACTTCAAATAATTCATCAGAGTTATTTGCAACAATACATAAAAAGGTTAACCGCTCTAATAATGGAATAGACTTGTCAGTTGCATTATATAGAACTCTTTTGAAAAAATTAATTATTCCTACTTCTCTATTAATAAGTATATTATGATGTTTTAATTTATTTATATCCATAAAAAATTACCTTTAATTTTATATAATTTTTATTTAGTATTATAATTATTTGTAATGATTATTTTTGTTTTAATATTATTCTCTTCATTTTAATAAAAACTTTTCTAAAAGGTCAGGAGTTTTTTAATTTACTGCAAAAAAACAAACCCTTCTTTTATCCAACTTAAATGAAAAATATGGGGTAAATATTGTAGTTATTAATAAAATTTTTTATAAGGTTTATGTGTATCCTCTCCAAAGTAGTAGGTAAATTACAAAAAATAGACAACATTGTATAATAAATTTTTCAAAA
>CANGJN010000175.1 GCA_947454215.1 Neisseriaceae bacterium
ATTATCTTAAAAAAAAGATAAAATAGCAATTTTTATAAAAAAAAACACATTTTGTAAGAGTCTTAGGCATAATTTTATAAAATCGTAATGTATTGATTTAATTAGATAAAATAAAGTAAGATTTTAAAAATTAAATCGAAAATTATAGTTTAACTAAGTATATATCAGGATAAATTTTATAAAAATCATTTGGAAGTAACATAGATAAACAAGGTAATTACCTTTTTCACACCATCCACACTAGATGAAATTTTTGCTATATCTTTACCTTGCTCTGGTGTAACAATTCCTAATAAAAAGACGACATTATTTGTTGTAACAACTTTAAAACTATTACTAGATAAGTTTTTTATATTTAATGCCTTTGTTCTTATTTTGGTTGTTATATAAGAATCATTGGTTTTAGATAAGAATGATTGAGGCAATCTAATTTCTGTATAATCATAAAGTTTTTTTACACCTGGTGTTGATTTAACCACAAATTCAGCCTTCTCTCTTGTTACTTCATCAGGAACTTGTCCGGTTAACAAAATAATCTTATTATAACTATACACATATATATTTGATTTATCATATTTAGTAAATTTTAATTTTAATTTTGCTTCAATTGTATTGTCATTTATGACATCTCCAGAAGTTCTAGAATCTGTTGTCACAATTGCTGTAGTCCCGGCAACACCTGCAACTACAACTGCACAATTGGAAAGGAAAACAACCACACAAAAAATCAAAGCAAATTGCACAAATATCTTTTTCATTTTAAATCAAAAACCTTTATTAAAGTGTTATTATTATTTTGTATACGCATTAATCCAACTTTATAGATATTTATATTTTAAAATTAACTTAAATTATTATAAATCAAGTATAAACTAGTTTTCTCGTAAAGTAAATATATCCAAATCATTATGAATAACTAAAATTAAAACAAAGGTTTACATTAATTTAAAATTAAATATAAACCTTTTAAAAATAACAAACTAGTCTAAAGACCTTCTTGGTTCAATAATATCTTGACTTTTACTTAAATCATCAGAGTTTGAAAATGTTAATGTTTTATCCTTATTAATAAAAACATGTAAATTAAATTCATCTTCACCACTTGATTTATCTGCTTTTAATCTACTTTTCTTTTTATCAGTATTATTCGCATCATCCATTGCCAGATATGGTCTAGAAAACCATGAATTCACTAAAGCTAATTCATGACTAATATTAGCTATAGTAACCTCAAATTTAACACTATGAGAACTAATAAAATTTTCATCAACTAAATTCTTAAAACATTTTGTTTCTCCAGGATCAACTTTACCCTCTCCAATAAATTCACCAAGATTTTTCCAATTATTAACTTTAACATTATTTTTATATGAAAGAGGAACATCGGATTGATCATGATAACATATTGTAAATCTATGATGAGCAAACGCCATACCAGTAATTAAAAAAATAGAGAATAATTTATTCATATCTAAAAACCTCATAAAAAAACTTATTGAATTTCAACTTATATTATAATACATTATTTGTTATTTTGTCTAATAATTTATAATTTATTTTAGAACTATATTTATTTTCAATAAAATGAGAATAAATATTGCTGACTATATCACAATGTATAACATATTTAATCGTACAAAAAATTAAGTACTTAACAAATTTTAATTTTACTAAATAAAACTAATCTGGAATAAATAATCACTTAAATAATTGATATAAAAGTTATTTCAATATTATTAAGCAATTAAAACACAAATAAATAATATATTTTTAATAATTTACAATAACCAAAAAAAATATTTATTTTTTATAACCTAATTTTTAAAAAAATTATTTAAATCTTGTTCATAAAGCATATTAATTTTAAGTTCTAAAGCCTTATTATACTTACTTCCATAATCATCACCAACAATAATGTAATCAGTTTTCTTCGTTACAGTAGAGCCAACCTTTCCTCCAGCAATCTTAATCATTTCCTTGATAGAATCTCGAGTATAATTGTTAAAAGAACCAGTTATTACAAATAATTTTTCATAAATATTTTTATTAAATGAACTCAATACAGTTTTCGATTCATAATAAACTCCAGAATCTAATATTTTTTTTACTACATTACAATTGTGTTCTATAGAAAAAAAATTAAATATTGAATTTGCAACAACTTCACCTATATCATTTATCGATAATAAATCATTTATAGTACAGTTAATTAAACTATCAATTGTTGAAAACTTTTTAACTAACTCCTTAGCAGTACTTTCTCCAACATGTCTAATACCTAAAGAATATATAAATTTATCTAAAGTTATTTTTTTACTGTCATTAATCGCACTAATTATATTTTCAGCACTTTTATCGCCAAACCTTTCTAAATTAACTAATTGCTCTTTAGTAATACTAAATATATCTGCTGGGGTATGAATTATATTATTGTCTACTAATTGATCTATTATCTTTTCTCCCAAGCCATCTATATTAAAAGCCAATTTACTTACAAAATGTGCTAATGCTTGTTTTTTTTGTGCATCACAAAAAAAACCTGCATTGCACCTTATAATAGTTTCAGTTTTTATTAAAAGTGAATTACAAACTGGGCAGTTATCTGGCATTCTAAAATTTATTTGACTATTGTCTCTTTTAGTAAAAATAACTTCAGTAATTTCAGGAATAACATCTCCTGCTCTTCTAATTTTGATGTAATCACCGATTCTAATATCTTTTCTTAAAATTTCTTTTTCATTATATAAACTAGCATTAGAAACTATTACACCTCCAACTAAAACAGGTTTTATTTTAGCTACAGGAGTGATTGCACCTGTTCTCCCTACCTGTATTTGAATATCAAGAATTTGTGACTCTACTTCTTCAGCAGGAAATTTATGAGCTATTGCAAAACGAGGAGCTCTAGATACATAACCTAAAATATTTTGATATGATAAAGAATTAATTTTATAAACAACTCCATCTATCCCAAATGGAATTGTAGATCTTTGTGCAATAATATCTTCATAATAATCAATCAATTCATCAGTATTTAAACAAAGTTTGTTATAACTTCCTGTG
>CANGJN010000176.1 GCA_947454215.1 Neisseriaceae bacterium
CACAATTGTCCAAACATGAATTATCAGAAATGAGAAAGCAAATTGGAGTAATTTTTCAAAGTTTTAACCTCTTAAATTCTAAAACTGTATTTGAAAATGTTGCGTTTCCATTACTTGTTAATAATGTAAAAGATAAGAAAATTATTAAAGATAAAGTTAATGATTTATTAAATATTGTTGGTTTATCTAAATTTGCCCATACTTACCCGAATAATTTATCTGGCGGACAAAAGCAAAGAGTTGGAATAGCCAGAGCCTTAATAAACAATCCAAGATTTTTATTAAGTGATGAGGCCACCTCATCTTTAGATCCTGAAACTACAAATAGTATTTTGGATTTACTTTTAAAAATAAATAAAGAATTTAATTTAACTATTTTTTTAATAACTCATGAAATAGAAAAAATTAAAAAAATTTGTGACAGTGTTGCTGTAATTGAAAATGGTTCTATTGTAGAATGTGCCAGTACAATTGATTTAATTACAAACCCACAACATGAGTTTACAAAAAAATTATTACAACAAACTGAATATATCGAATTTATTAGAAATATTTTAGATCAAGAATTATATTTAAATTCTTATAATCATAAATATTTAATACTTACTTTTATAGGTAATGGAGTTTTTGATCCAATCCTAAGTAAATTTTCAATTAAATATAATCTAAATTTCAGTATATTAAAAGGGGATGTTGGATTTATAAAAAATATTCCATATGGAAAACTATTAATCTGTATTACTGGAGATAACGATAAATTAGAACATTCCTTAAATTTCTTCACCGAAAATAAAATTCATTACCAAATTATTAATTAAATTAATATTCTAAGAGATATAAAAAAAATGCAAAATATTAGAAATTTTTCCATAATTGCACATATAGATCATGGAAAATCAACTTTAGCAGATAGATTTATAGAGTTTTGCGGTGGATTAGATAAGCGCGAAATGAATACTCAAGTATTAGATTCTATGGATATAGAAAAAGAAAGAGGCATTACAATCAAGGCTCAAACAGCATCCTTATATTACAAAGCTAAAAATGGTATCACCTATAACTTAAATTTAATTGATACTCCAGGACATGTTGATTTTTCTTATGAAGTATCAAGATCACTTTCTGCTTGTGAGGGAGCTCTACTCGTTGTAGATGCATCCCAAGGAGTTGAAGCACAAACCGTAGCTAACTGCTATACTGCAACTGAATTAGATGTTGTTGTTCTTCCTGTTTTAAATAAAATTGACTTACCCTCAAGTGAGCCTGACAGAGTGTGCCAAGAAATAGAAGATATAATCGGTATTGATGCCACAGAAACAGTTTTTTGTTCAGCTAAAACCGGAGAGGGAATCATTGATGTTTTAGAATTAGTTATAAATAAAGTTCCTCCACCTAATGGAGATGAAAATAAAAATTTAAAAGCATTAATTATTGACTCATGGTTTGATAATTATGTAGGAGTAGTGATTTTAGTTAGAGTAGTTGATGGAATATTAAAAATAAAAGATAAAATTAAAATGATGAGTAATAATGCAGTTTTTTTAACTGAACAGGTTGGTGTTTTTACTCCAAAATCCACAAGTAGGCAAGAGCTCAAAGCTGGACAAGTTGGATTTATTATTGCAGGTATCAAGGAATTAGACTTGGCAAAAGTTGGCGATACAATTACTTTAGAATCTAAGCCGGCAATGGAAGCTTTATCTGGATTCAAACAAATTCAACCTAAGGTTTTTGCTGGTTTGTATCCCGTAGAATCTCATGATTACGAAGCATTAAGAGACTCATTACAAAAATTAAAATTAAATGATGCCTCATTATATTACGAACCTGAAGTTTCTCAAGCTCTAGGATTTGGTTTTAGATGTGGATTTCTCGGTTTATTACATATGGAAATAGTTCAAGAGCGCTTAGAGAGAGAATTTAATATGGACTTAATCACAACTGCCCCTACAGTAGTTTACCATATTATTAGTAAAACTGGGGAAATGTTAGAAATAGAGAATCCTTCTAAATTGCCGGACTTAAGTAAAATTGATCAAATACAAGAGCCTTTAATTAATGCAAGTATTTTAGTTCCTGATGAGTTTTTAGGAAATGTAATAACCCTGTGTAATCAAAAAAGAGGAGTGCAAACCAATATGCAATATATGGGGAGGCAAATTATGTTAAATTACATTCTCCCTTTAAATGAAGTTGTTTTAGATTTTTTTGATAAATTAAAATCTGTATCTAAGGGTTATGCTTCATTTGATTACGAATTTAAAGAGTTTTCTACATCAGACTTAGTTAAATTAGATATATTGGTCAATGGTGAAAAAGTAGACGCATTATCACTAATAGTTCATCGCTCTAATTCAATTTATAAAGGAAGAGAACTAGCTTCTAAATTACGAGAATTAATACCAAGGCAAATGTTTGATATAGCAATACAATCTGCTATAGGATCTCATATAATAGCAAGAGAAACTATTAAAGCATTAAGAAAAAATGTATTAGCGAAATGTTATGGTGGAGATATTAGTAGAAAGAAAAAATTATTAGAAAAACAAAAGGCTGGTAAAAAAAGAATGAAACAAGTAGGCAATGTGGAAATTCCTCAAAATGCATTTTTAGCAATATTACAAGTAGATGAATAATATAAAATTATTGGTTGGATTAGGTAACCATGGCAATGAATATTGTTATACCAGACATAATGTAGGCTTTTGGTTCATAGATCGATATATAGAGGTGAATAATGTCATCAAAACTAATAATTCTATGTTCGATGCCATAGTCAACACTCATATGTATAAGAATTATAAAATATTTTTAATTAAACCACAAAAGTATATGAATCTTTCGGGTGAAGTAGTTCTTGCTATTAAAAATTTTTATAAAATAGATATAGAAAATATTATAGTTATTCATGATGAAATAAGTTTTAATCCTGGGATAATTAAATTTAAACAAGGTGGTGGAGATAATGGACATAATGGATTAAAAAATATTAGTAAATTAATTGGCAATAACTACCTTAGATTAAGATGCGGTATAGGAGAACCTAATGACAGAAGTA
>CANGJN010000177.1 GCA_947454215.1 Neisseriaceae bacterium
ATATTCTTTCATATAATTTCTTACAGTATTGCTAGAAATATTGAAAGTTTTGGCTATTTTAGTTGTACTTTATTTTAAAAAATTAAATCGAAAAATATGGTGTAATTAAGTATAAAATTAAAGATATGAATCCAATATATAAAATTACACTGTCATATTTAGTGAAATCTGTCTAAAATAGTAGAAATTATATGGGTTATTAAACAGTAAAACATCATTTAACAGTTTTCTATTTAAATATGGATATAATTTAATACAAAACTTTTTTAAAAATATTATTCCAAAAAGTAATAGATTATTTAACAGTATTCTTAAATGGAACACTCGTGATAATTAGCAAATTGACACAAGATTACATAAATTACACAGGTTAATCAAGGTTTTCTGATAATTGATCGGTGCTTAGTATTTTACAGTATTAATTGCTATAATATACACTAAAATAGTGATATAAGAAAATTAAATTTTAATATATATCTTTAATACAAAATATTATTAAATTAATTTTTCATCTGTTTTTAATTAGTTATGAAAAATGTCTATTGTAACAATTAAGATAATTTTATTGCAATATTAGGTATTAATGATATTATGACTCATGATTAACACCATGCCGATTCATTGAAAATCTTATTAAAATTGGAGTTAAAACAGATGCAATAATAACGCAGGCAACAATTGCAGTAAATATTGAGTTGTTAATTAAATTATTAACTTTACCAAACATAGCAAAAATTAATCCTGCTTCCCCTACTGGTGTCATTCCCAAACCTATTATCATTTTATTTAAACTTGTAGATTCACCAACTAAGAAACCACTAATAATCCTAGCAATTAAACTAAGACTTAGAATAATTATACAAAAACAAAGAGTTCTCAAGTTTAGAAGATCACTTAAATCTATTTGAAGACCTATGCTGATAAAAAATAAAGGCACAAATAAATGTGAAATAGGTTTTAATAATTCTTGTAAATTTTTATCATGCTCTTGTTTAATTATTTTATGTAAATTATTTTTTAATTCCACATTTTCAATTTTAGACTTTATAGTTTCTAAATCTTTTAAAAAGTGAGATTTAGAAAAACTATTAAAATAAACTTGATCTAAAATTAATCCTGCAACAAAAGCTCCTATTACAGTTGCAAGTCCTAAAAAATAAGCAATATATGAGAATAAAAAACAAACCATTAATAGAACCCCTACTTTCATATTGATTCCTGAATTGATTTTAGTAGACCATTTTGTTAGTATAGGGGTTACTTTCATAGCAAATATAGCAGCAAATATAAAAAATAGAATTATTTCAAATATAGTAAATGTGAATGTTAGTAAATTGAGTTTCTTTTGAATGATTATTGGTGAAATAATACCAAAACAAAACACACTCATAACTTCATCTAAAATTGAAGCCATTAAAACTACCTTAACTTCTTTTGTCCTTATTAACCCTAACTCTTTAAATGTCTTAGCTGAAATTCCAGTTGCTGTTGCAGCTGTTATAGTTCCTAATAGTAACGCTTGGTAAATATTATAATCTGAAATTAATGATATAGAAATTAGGAAACCTGCCCCAAATGATAAAAATGTCCCAATTGCTGCTAACTTTATTCCTATTTTAAAATTCTTTATTAAGTCGCTTAATTTAGATTCTAATCCAATTTCAAACATTAAAATAACTGCTCCAAAATCAGTTAAAAAACTAATTATACTATTAGATTCTGGATGAGAGCCAAGAATATGGGTTTGGCCAATAATTACACCGGCTAAAATTTCACCAATAATTATCGGAAAACCAATTTTTTTTACAATTGACAATCCTCTAGTTAAAAATATAAATATAACCAACCAAAGAAATATTGTAGGATTATATCCATTATTATTAATAATTATAAATGGTGATGCATTTATTATTAATGGAAATAAAAATAATAATAATAATAATGGTTTTAACACTTTTTCCCTTATCTAAATAAGTTAACAAATGGGGTTATTAATTAATAGTATTTCAAAAATAGACATCCTTAAATAATTTTTTATTTAATAAAATTAATACTCAATTTCTTAATTTATTAACCATGTGTTATATTTCATATGTTATTTCTAAATACATTTCACTTATCAGAAAACTTTAATTAAATCAAGTAATTTATGTGGTACAGTAAATTTGTCAATTATCACGATCCATTTAAATTAAATTTGGCCATTTTTTTTAAAAATTAGGTTGCAATAAGCATATAGATTATAAATTCAAAAAAATCATGGATTTTGAATTTTAAAGTGTCACCATTTTAGTAGATGTATTAAAAAAAATTAAAGAAAATAATATCATTAAAATTCGAATAATTTTTAGAATTGCCAAATCATCATTGAGAGTCAACAACTAAGTTAACTCTGATTTAACTTTAAAATCC
Source organism: Neisseriaceae bacterium (assembly GCA_947454215.1). GTDB lineage: Bacteria > Pseudomonadota > Gammaproteobacteria > Burkholderiales > UBA11063 > Aquella. Next base: position 2,413 of record CANGJN010000177.1, read on the forward strand.
ATCATTTAATAAATTATTCTATTATAAATTGAAGAGATAGATTGATATCAGAATTAAAAAAATAGGAATCTATTATTATTTCTATTATATATTAATACTAATTTTATTAATAGTTGCTAATCTCCATACTTAGTTTTATGTTTTTTATTATTTTCTTCATCATAATTTTTTAGAATTACATAAAAAGTCATAAATGATTAAGGCCATGCTATATTTGACATAGGTAATTAGATTAACATTGTAGTATATAACCAATTAAGACCCATTTATTTACCAAACTATAATTTTACAAACTGAAAATAACAGCCTTTTATGTTTAATGTTTTTGCCACTTCTTCGTTCCATAGTTTCATCAATGAAAATAAAGATAGGACTATTTATGGTTTTAATTTCAATAACAAACTGAATTTTAGAATGGAAAAATATTCGATTTGTAGAGATTTAAAAATTTATGATATTTTTCAAATCTTTTTACTTTTGAAATACCTGTTATATTTCAAACAAGAAATAACTGTTCTTTTATTTTTATTTATAATATCACCAATAATAGCTTTAAACAATATAGGTCTTGTAAAATATATGATAAAATTCTGATAAAATTGATTAAAGAATAATAAGTA
>CANGJN010000178.1 GCA_947454215.1 Neisseriaceae bacterium
ATATCGTTATTAAATTAAACAAAAATTGTTATAAGATTTAAATTTATTATACCATAGCGTTATAAACAAAATTATAAATTTTAAAAATATATTGTATCACACACTCAATTCCATCATATATCAATTTTATAGAATAAATTTAATTAAAGGTAAAATCTAATGAAACTTAAAGATTTAGAAAATCACATTAAAAAGGTAGTACATCAAATGCCTTTTGACCTATGTAAAACCCAATGAGTATATCTTTAAATCGAATTACTAAATTTCAATAATCAACAGTTAGAACTGGAAATTTGATTGATCTTATGTGGATTAAAATTAATACATATGATGACAAAATTCAAAAACTAATACCTATTACTTTAGAGTGGATACATAAACTTCTTATCTTTTTTTTTTAATTTTATGATCTATTTTTTCTTATATCTTTAATTGCTAAAGAGTACAAAGTAATTGACCTTAAATAAATAAATTCTTATTGCAGATAAAGTTATTATTTTTTTCGATACGGCATTTAACACCTACACTTTTAAGACCATCAATATTAATAATTATTCTTGTTTAACCATGACATATTTCATCTAAAAATTATATCACATAATAGTTATTTTATTAATAAAATTACTTTAATACTTATTTTATTATTTTTAATTGAAAAACCTCAAATTCTTCAATATATTAAATCAAAAAAGTTTTATAAGTGAAAAGTATTTAGAACTAAATTTTAGAATATTAGTATCGGCAAAATATGTATTTTATATAATATTCTAATTTGCTTAGATAAAATACGTTTTAATTTTAAAAAAAATGTCAAATGTAGTAGCATAAGCAATTTTTGTGTTATAATATACTTAAAAATAAATGTTTATAATGGTTGTAACATATTATTAAATAATCTTAATAAAGTTTACTAAAACTAAAATAATCTTGAAATATTTATTGATTTATGTTAAAATTCTCAGTTAAAAGTTATTGTTTATCTATTTTTACTAAATTAAACTCACCAACATTTTTATAATATATTTTTTAAATTTTCAAATTTTAAGGAAAAAATATCATGAATAAAATACTACTTTTATTATCCATTGTTACCGACTTGTCATTAGCTGTATCTTATGACTCAAGTTACTTAATTCCATCTGATATATCCACACAATATTCTAAGTATAAATTAGTTGATAATTTTCCAATGACAATAAATAATGTTCCCATACAAACTGCCACAATATATTTTATTCCAGATGTGATTGATGTGCAACCCAATAAACAGACTCCCTCTTCCCCTAAAAATACATTTATTAAATTACAATCATTATGTTTTATAAATGATGGTAGTAAATATAGTTTTTTTAATTCCTTTGATAATAATGTAAATAACTTATTTTGGGATAACCCCTACTCTTGGTTAACCTCAGTACCTGGGTATGGATTTTTTGTACCTTCTCTTTTACTTTCTTATAATATACAACCATACACAAATAATAATTTAAATGGTTATTCAATTTTATTATCAGGTTATTTTTATAGCCCAAATACCATATACTCAATTGGTTACGGTTATACTGCTAATATAATAAACTTTAAAAAACAAATAAATCAATTTAATCTCAATTGTTTGGTTATTTCATCATTTTACTCAGGTATGGTTAATTTTGATTATCAACAATCTCAATTATCCAAAGATATTAATACATCATTGAATGCTTATTTAACTAGTATCAGTTGAATACTATATTGAGAGGATTGTATAATATTTTTAAGTTATCTATATTATAAAGAATATTAGAATAAAATCGATTTCCTCATTTTACTCTTAGGTTTAAAAGTTGCCATAAGAAAAAAATTCATTGGTTTAAATATAATGCAACGAATAAGTTATTTAATCCTGATTGCTAAACTCTTAACTTACAATCACTACCAAATTAAGATTATAATAATGGTAAAATACTCTAGGTAATCTAAGTAAATATCTCATTAATCATGTCCTCTATCTTTTTTTTAACCTCATTATTAGGTATTATTACTTTACCCCATTGCCTATCTGTTTCTTGACCTATTTTATTCGTTGCATCAATTCCCATTTTACCACCCAAACTATTTTTTTTAGATGCAAAGTCTAAATAATCAATAGGTGTGTTATCTATTAAAACAGTATCTCTTACTGGATCCGCTCTAGTAGTTAGAGCCCAAATTACTTCCGTCCATGATCTTATATCAATATCATCATCAACAACAATTATTATCTTCGTATACATAAACTGAGTTAAATAACTCCAAACGCCTAACATAATTTTTTTGGCATGTCCTGGATATTTTTTTTTGATAGAAACAATAGCTAATCTATAACTACAACCCTCTGGAGGTAGATAAAAGTCAACAATTTCAGGAAACTGCTGTTGAATTAAAGGAATAAATACTTCATTTAAGGCATTACCCAATATTGCAGGTTCGTCTATCGGTTTTCCAGTATAAGTACTATGATATATTGGATTACTCCTCATAGTTATTTTTTCAATTGTAAAAACAGGAAAATATTCTTGTTCATTATAATAACCAGTATGATCTCCAAATGGACCTTCCAGTGCTATCTCTCCTGGATATATGAAACCTTCTAATACAATCTCAGATGATGCTGGAACATTAAGATCATTAATAATACATTTAGTTAAAATAGTTTTTGAATTTCTTAGTAGACCTGCAAATTGATACTCTGAGATTGAATCTGGAATAGGTGTAACAGCCGCTAGAATAGTTGCAGGATCACAACCAATAACTACTGAAACAGGAAAAGGTGTGTCTGGATATTTTATTGTATGCTCTAAGTAATCTAATGCACCTCCTCTATGCCGTAACCACCTCATGATAACTTTATTTTTTGCAATAACTTGCTGTCTATAAATACCTAAATTTTGTCTTTTTTTATAAATTCCTTTAGTTATAACTAATCCCCAAGTAATTAAAGGAGCAATATCTTCCTCATGGCATCTCCAAATCGGGAGGTCACTTAAATCAA
>CANGJN010000179.1 GCA_947454215.1 Neisseriaceae bacterium
AATTCTAATCTAGAAATAATTCCAAATCTATCTCTCAATGGGTTAGTTAACATCCCCGCCCTTGTTGTTGCGCCAATTAAAGTAAACTGAGGTAAATCAATTTTAATATTTCTAGCGGAAGGACCTTCTCCTATCATTATGTCCAACTGATAATCCTCTAATGCTGGATATAATATTTCCTCAACAACCGGAGATAATCTATGAATCTCATCAATAAATAATACATCTTTATCTTCCAAGTTAGTCAGTATAGCAGCTAAGTCTCCGGCTTTTTCTAATACAGGTCCTGAGGTATGTTTTAGATTTACCCCTAATTCTTTAGCTATTATAGTAGATAAAGTGGTTTTTCCTAATCCTGGTGGACCAAATAACAAAACATGATCTAAAGCCTCATTACGGCTCAAACAAGCTTGAATAAATATTTCTAATTGCTCTTTAATTTTTGTTTGACCAATATATTCTTTTAAAGTTTTTGGTCTTAATGCCTTTTCAATAACATCATCATTAATTTTTTTTTCTGGAGCAATTATTCTATCTTGCTTATTATCTTCAATTTCTAAATTATCTGTTTTTATTGTCATAAAATTTTTGCCCCTTTTTATTCTTTTTATTATATTGCAATTGGAGCAGGTATGGAATCATGTGAAACATAATCTTGCAAAGTTATATCTTCATATTTAAATTCAAATATATCTTTAATTTGATTATTTAATTTTAGTTTGCATAAAGAAAAAGGCTGTCTTGATATCTGTAGTTTAACTTGCTCTATATGATTTAAATAAATATGAGCATCTCCTAAAGTATGAATAAAGTCACCTACTTCTAAATCACAAACTTGGGCTATCATAAAAACTAATAAAGAATAACTTGCTATATTAAAAGGTATTCCTAAAAATACATCCGCTGATCTTTGATATAACTGACAAGATAATTTACCATTTAAAACATAAAATTGAAATAATGTGTGACAAGGAACTAATGACATTTTATCCAGATCTGAAAGATTCCACGCTGAAACAATTAACCTTCTTGAGTTTGGGTTAGTTTTAATTTGATTAATAAGATTACTTATTTGGTCAATTGGTTTATTATTTATTGTCTGCCACTTTCTCCATTGATAACCATAAATGGGACCTAAGTCACCATTCTCATCAGCCCAGTTATCCCATATCTTAACATTATTATCATTTAAATATTTTATATTGGTATCGCCATTTAAAAACCAAAGTAATTCATGAGCAACACCTTTAAAATATATTTTTTTAGTTGTTACTAAAGGAAAGCCTTCCTGCAAATTATATCTCATTTGATAGCCAAATATTGAAATAGTTCCTATCCCTGTCCTGTCTTCTTTTACTTGCCCATTATTTAGTATAAATTTTAATAAATCATGGTACTGTTTCATACTTTTCCCTATCAAACAAAATGTTTAAAATAGTTTTAGTTGTCGGTAATAAAGGACTTACTTTACAATCTAAATTAATATTGTGCCAATACAAAGATTGTCCTTCTAAACTTTGAAACTCTCCAAACCAATTTCTAATAGTAAATAAAGTTAATAGTACATTATTTTCTTGATATTTCTGATTAATAGATGTTAAATAGGTTAACTCATTAACTTTAACTACAATTCCTAACTCTTCATTTAGTTCTCTCACTAAAGCCTGTTCATGATTTTCATTTAACTCCAATTTACCACCAGGAAACTCCCAGTATCCAGCGTGTGACTTTGATTCTGGTCTACTGGTTAATAATACCTGATTTCTTTTTTTAAATATTCCACCCACAACAAAAATTATTTTTTCCATATCTTATGATACTTTTCTAAAAGTTGGGTTTTATTTTCATTCTTTTCTGTATCTATTATAATACAATCTACAGGGCAAACTATTTGACATTGAGGTTCATCAAAGTGTCCTACACACTCGGTACATAATAATGGATTAATTTCATAGATATCTAATCCTTGATATATTGCCTTATTAGGACATTCTGGCTCACAAACATCACAATTTATACATTCTTCAGTTATGATTAAAGACATTTTTTATCCAGTATTATAATTTATTGATAATGCATTGTATTATTTTAACTTACAACGATCATTCAAAGATTTTAAAAGATAAACTACATTGTTATCTTATATTTTATAAATATCAAAAATTATAGTTAAAAAAATTTATCAATAGTTAATCAATTGTTCTCTTTGCAGGAATTAAATCATTACCTAAATACATTCTTTTTTTATAATTTGGATTATGAATACTTATAAATAGTAAATAAGGATGATTATAACTTTCGTTCTTATAATCTATAATTTTATATTTAAGAGTAGTTTCACCATCATCTGTTACAGTTGTATAAACTCCACCGTACCTTCTTGTCAAAATAAAACTATGATGATCCTTACCTACAACATAACTATATTCTTTATTTAATGTTACTACTCAGCAGCATATAACATGTAGAGTTATTTGAAATATTAATAGGTGGATTATCAAATATATTAAATTTAAAAATGCTGTAATAATGTGGATATTTAAAATTAACTTGAAAATTTTCTAAAAAAACTATCTAATGATATCCATGCATTAACTACTACTGAATAGTTACGTTAGTATCTATTGCCTTTATTTTATTACCATTAAAAAAACATTTTTTACCGTTTTAAGTATAATTAATTCTTTAATATAAATTATTATCTTCTCCTTAATTTTATGCTATCATAAATCTATTCTTCATCATTTTGATATTCTATTCTTATTTTCTGTATTAAAATTATATGCTAAATCATGGTTGCTGAGTAGTAACTATTTAATTCTAATTGGCTACAATCAGTTATTGAGTAAATTTTGCTAATTAAACAAAATATTTGTGCAATTACAATCATTCTCATCATTAATTATCCTTTTAAAAAAATAAAATTTTAATTCATCAATAATTAATTATATCATATTATAAAATAAAATTCTTGATCAAAAGATTTAAAATTTAAAATATTTAT
>CANGJN010000180.1 GCA_947454215.1 Neisseriaceae bacterium
AAAAATATTATATTGAAGATTGTAAGCGTAGATATACTGAAGGTGGTGACGACAGTATAATTAGTTATTATGAAAAAGAAAGTTCTAAAGAAAACTTACTTTATAGTTTCAATGTATTAGATTTTTTACCATCTTCCGAATCTATGTCTATATCTTCTGAATAACTTTTTTACTACCATCGTCACCGATATTAGTTTATTTTCGAAGTCGTATATAAAAGTTTATTTTGTTGAAAAATTTGCTAAATAAATAATTAAAAAAGTAATAGAATTTTTATCGTAAATTATAAACTCATTCTTACCTAAATTTATGTTAAGTTAAATATATGCTAATTTCACATTAACCAAGAATTATATTGAGAATCAAAACTAACATTTCTAGAATTAGCTTGAATTATTAAATATAGATTAGTAATTAAGAGTTTTTGATTTTATTTTCTTCACGTGAAATATTATTATTAAATTATACTTAAGTTGTGTTTTTATTGATATGAAATATGTTATAATTTTATTTTTATGTTTAATTAAAAAAAGGAAATGGTACTAGCATAAATTACCATTAGTTCATTATCATTAAAAAATAGCGTCTCTTAAAATAAAAAACACATTTGTTACTATTTTAATAATAAGTTGGGAATTTATGGGTGGAATTTTTTTAAGAATTAGAAAAAGTGCTAAGAAATTATCTTTTTAATTTGAAAAATAATAGATTATGTCAATTTAATTGCAATTAAATCAATAAAATACAATTATTGAATAAAGAAAGAAAATGTTAATCAGTAATTATAATGTCATTGATTTCTATAATAATTAATAGAGTTAAGTATTAGTTTAAAATAGCCATGCATAATATTTTTTATAATTTACCTTTCTATATATATGATATATTTTAGAAATTTGTCTAAATAAATTAAATTGGACAGCCATGTGGTCGACCAAAATTTTAAAGGATTAATCAAATAATGTTAAGAAAATTAATTACCCTATCTATAATATTTAATAATTATATTTTTTCAGTTAATTTAAATGACCTCTATGTATATTTAAAAACTGTAAATAATGGAATTTATAATAACTTTGATAATATTACTTATGCAACACCAACAGTTAATTATATTGATTTAAGTAAAAATTGGTTGTTACAAACTCCTGGTATTTGGGGACACTCAATTGATGAATTAAATGAAAGTAAAGCATTTAGTGTAACTAAAGTTTTTAATACCAATGTTTCTTTATCAACATGTAGTGCTAATAGTGATTGTGGGAAACTATCTTACTGTGCAGTAGCAAAATTTACATTAAATAATGATAAATTATGCCTTACTCCTCAATATGAAGTTTTAAATGTATTAGCAACAAATATTGAGTCAGCGTCATACACTGTTGATATGTCACAGTTGGGTTTTAATGGATTTTCAAGTGCAGAATTTACTTATACAATTAAAAATTCTTTATATAAATTAGCACTTAAATCTATATCTTTAAATCGTGAGATTGATGTAAGATTAATCGAAGGATCTTATATGCCTGATACGGTAAATACTTTATCTATATTTAATAGTGAGTTAGATATTTTAAAATCATATTTTAAAGATTTAGTATCTAGTTTACCTGCTAATAATAAACTAAAAATATCTATTGCCAACATTAATAGTTGTTCTCCTATTATTTGTCACAAATTACCTTTAATATTAGATTTTTCTTGGAATCATGCAAAGATTGTTAATATTGATAATAATGATATAATTGTTGGTGGTGAAGATTTTATTGGTAATTGGTATTTAGGAAAAAATCCAGCTGCTGATATTCTTATTGATGTACAAGGCCCTGTAGCAAGTATTGCAAGTAATTATTTGGATATTCTCTGGAATTATGTAGATAATCATAGAGGTTTATTAGAAAATAAGTGTTATACTTATGAGAATAATAATATAACAGATACATGTTTAACCAAAATGATTAAAAATATATCTCTAAAAAATAATAAAACTAATTTATTACCAGTTATGGCAATGCCAATTGCGAAGTTAGATGGTAATATATTAAACGATAATGCAGATGAGTCAGAGTTGTCTAAAGTATTTATGCTAAAAAATGCTACCTCAAGTATTTACATCAGTCAACAAGGGCTTTATCAAAAAGCAGAGAGTTATGCTGGAGCATTAGAAGGTCCTGTTAATACAGTTGATGGTACTGTTATAGATGCAATTGCCTTCGCAATTTATTATCACCATGTTATAGTCAAAATTATTACTTCTAATTTAATTGGAAATCCAGCGGCATCATTTAGTTCTGGTGCAGATTTAAATTACGTGAGAAATGATATTAAAAAATCACTTATTAAGTTAACAAATATGTCGGATAGTGATGCTAATAACTTATTAAATCAATTTTTGAGTTTATCGAACATAGATTATAATCATTCTAATAGCAAGGAAAATCTAAGCCATTTAAAATTTTGGGAAATTGATAATCATATTGTTTATATGGGAAGTCATAATTTTTATCCCGCAGGTTTACAAGAGTTTGGATTAATTATAGATAATGAACAAATAGTTGATATGATTAATCAATCTTTTTGGAATCCAATGTGGAATAATTCAGATTTGTTAAATAATAATTAAAATACTAAAAGCTATATATAAAACCATTGTAACTTTACTTAATTTACCATTAGATTAATTAAGACTGGAAAATAAAAATATAGCTTTTAATGTTTATAAATAGTTTCTAACAGTTGGTTCAGATGTGTGTTGTATTTTTACATTCTATTCATTTTCTAATGTTAATGATGTAGTCAACCTATACTGATTGCTTACATCATTACGAATATTATCAAAACTCATAAATATTTTAGATTTATGTAAAATATAATGAAAGTAAATAAGATTGATAATTTTTTATTTTTTATAAAATCGCTAAAAATAGCTATAATTGCATTTGTAAAATTACTAAAGGATATAAAAATGTTTGATTTTTATAAATATTTATTACTATTTAT